>JABSRK010000240.1 GCA_013213915.1 Planctomycetota bacterium | reverse complement strand
CCGTCCTGGAATCTCCCGCTCCTCCAGGGGGGGCAGAAGCCGGGGGGCGTCGTCGGGTTCTCCCACTCGGGTTGGGGCCTGGCCGGGGAGTCCGAACACCTCCCCAACTACGAGATCCCCCCGTTCGACGGGATCGGCGCCAACGAGTACATCGTCGACGTCACGCACGATGCGGTCGACTTCATCTCCACGGTCGATACACCGTACCTGTGGGAACTGAACATCTGGTATCACACCCTGAACTGCGGCTACCGCACCAAGATCAGCGGTGAGACCGACTTTCCCTGTATCTATGGCGAACGCATCGGTCTCGGACGCGTCTACTGCAAGCTCGATGGCCCCCTCGACTTCAACGTCTTCTGCGGAGCGATCAGGGACGGACGCAGCTACGTCAGTGACGGTTTGAGTCACATCATGGAATTCAAGGTCGGTGATCGTGGCGTCGGCGAACGAGGGGGCGAACTGCACCTCGCGACGCCCGGCAAGACGACCGTGACCGCCAAGGTCGCCGCGCTCCTCGGGGAGAAACCGAACATGTTGATTCGCGAACGTAAGATCTCCGAGAAACCGTTCTGGCACATCGAGCGCGCGCGCGTTGGCCAGACCCGTGAGGTTCCGGTCGAACTGATCGTCAACGGCGAGATCGTGGGGCAACGACAGATCCTGGCCGACGGCACTCTTCATGACGTCGCATTCGACGTCGTGATCGATCAATCGAGCTGGGTCGCCCTGCGCATCCTTCCGAGTTCGCACACCAACCCGGTGTTCGTAATCGTGAACAAGAGACCGATTCGCGCCTCGAAGAAGAGCGCCCAGTGGTGCCTCGACTGCGTCGATCGCTGCTGGAAGAGCAAGGTGAGCGGAATCCGCAAGGAGGAGCGCAAGGCCGCCAAGGCCGCCTACGAGCACGCCAGGAAGGCGTACAGGGAGATCCTGGCGGAGTCCCGGTAGGCTGCTCCGCGACCTCGTGAGCGTCGTCAAAACTGGCCCATCACGGGCCGACGCCGTGGACAAGCGCCGCGGGGCCGCCGGACGCGTGACACCGTCCCAAGCCCGTCGGGCTGCTACCATCTCGCCGCCCATGGCACGTCGCCGCAGCCGGCTCCGCAACGTCATCGAGTTCGCCTTCGCGCGCACGTTCCTGTTCGGCGTCCAGTTGATGCCGGCAGCGATGCTCGCGCCGACGTCCCGCCTCCTCGGACGGCTTCTCTACCGGGTGATCAGCAGCCGCAGGAAGGTCGTCCGCGAGAACATTCGCCTCGCGTTCGGTGAGGGCCCTGACGCACCGGACCCGGATCGGATCGGGCGCGCGTCCCTCGCCCACCTGGCGCTGTCGTTCATGGAACTGGCCCGGCTACCGAGAAACCCCGATCGCCTGAAGGCGCGCATCACGATCCCCGACCCCGATGCCCTCGAACGGTTGCAATCCGCCGTCAAGAACGGTGGTGCGGTGATCGCAGGCGCCCACTTCGGCGCCTACGAGGTGTTAGGGCTCGCGTCACCACTCTTCGGCGTGCCAGCGGCATCGCTGGTGCGTCCGCTCGACAACCCGTATCTCGAACGGTGGCTGCAAGGGGCACGCCAGCGTCACGGCCAGCAGCTCGTCGACAACCGCGGCGGCACCCGCGAACTGGCGTCGTACCTCGACAAGGGCCGCATGCTCGGAGTCATGGTCGATATCAACCGCCGCAGCGGACGACGCATGTGGGTCGATTTCTTCGGTGTCCCCGCCGCGACCGCGCCCACGGCCGCCGTCCTTGCGTTCCGGGCTCAGCGGCCCCTGTTCACCATCGTGAGTCGCCGAACGGGGCGCCCTCTCGAATTCGAATTCCAGATTGGCGAACCCCATCTCCCCCGACCGAACACGGATCGGGACACCGAGGTCCAGCGGCTCATGCAGACCGTCACGGACGAGATCGAACAACGGGTGCGCTCCGATCCAGGTCAGTGGCTCTGGACGCATCGGCGCTGGAAGACCCGGCCTGAGCCACAGCACGAAGCCTGATCATGGAGAAATCGTGCCATCCGCGCACGAGATTGGGCGCGGATGAAAAACAAACCCGAATGGGCTGGTTTTCCCTCAGGTCCACACCCGCCCCGGACGATGGACCAGGTGGCGAACGCCCCGCGGACTCATCGGACATACATCACACTTTTTGAACTGAGACGATCGCAGCCCGCGGGGCGTGCTCGTCTCTTTTTTTTTGCCTCGCGGGCGAAGGGAGGCGGCTCAGTCCCGCGACCGGCGGGAGAGCGCTCTCAAGAACGCGACCAGGTTCCGCGCGTCCTCATCGGTGAGGTCCAGGGGTTTGAGCCGCGGGTCGAGGGACGGGTTCTTGTTGGCGCCCCGACGGTAGAACGCAACGACCTCCTGCAAGCTCTTCAGGCTGCCGTTGTGCATGTACGGGGCCGACTGGACGAGACCCCGCAGCGTCGGCGTCCGGAACCTGCCACGATCAGCGACATCTCCCGTCACCGCCATACGTCCAGGCTCCGGCTTGTTGTCCACGATCCCGATGCCCGAGTTGTGGAACTCCTCGTCGGTGAAGTTGGGGCCGCTGTGGCAGGCCCAACACCGACCCTTGCTCTCGTAGATCCAGAGCCCCTTCCGTTCCTCGACGGTAAGCGCCGCGCGGTCGTGGGCGGCTTGAAAGCGGTCTACGGGGCTATCGGCCAGGGTCAGCCGGAAGACGAACGCGGAGAGCGCATCAGCGAGGCGATCCTCAGTCGGACCACTCCCATACGCCGAGGTGAACCGCTTCACGTACTCAGCGTCGGCACGTAACCGGCCGAGCGCGTCCGCGAGCGGCAAGTCCATCTCGTTGGGATTGGAGATGGGCAGCACTACCTGCTCCTGCAGGGAACTCGCCTTGCCATCCCACGAGTGCAGCGCGCCGAGAGATCGGTTGTAGAGGGACGGCGCATTGCGAAGGGCTCGTTTGCCCGCGGCCCCCGGGGGGAGCGCCTGCGGTGATGCGAATCCGGCTTGTGGCTGGTGGCACGAAGCACAAGCGACGGTCCGATCGATCGACAACAAGGGATCGAAAAACAACGCGCGCCCAAGCGTGATGCGATCGACGTGCAGCGGGCCGCCCCAACTCGGCGGCGGGTCCCCAAGGCCGAATGGCCACCCTGCCTCCCAGAAGCGCTCCGGCAGCGTGTCCTTCGGAACCACCGGCTGTGCAGCCACCGTTCCAGAGAACGCCAACAGGACCATCAAGCGCACGATGTCCATCACTCTCCTCGCGATGTCGCCATCGTAGCGACCGCACGGAGAGCCCGTCGGGCGACGAAGTGGCTGCCCAGGGAACATCACCAGGTAATGCGCGCGGTCAGGACGCGGCGTTTCGAGACGTCGCGCCAGGCGACAACGACGTTGTCGCCCTCCGCGACGATCTCTGGCACCCCGGAAGAGCGGCCGGCGGACGTCCGCGCACATATCACCGCCTTCGCGCCGCCGCGTGACACCCGCAGCTCCGCCGCATTGTCCGCGAGCTCGAACCAACAAACCGCGACCGAAGTATCCGCGAGCACGGCGACGCCGCAGCGACCGATGGGGTCTTTCGCGGGGAGGCTCGTCGCCTTACCGAACGACGTGCCGCCGTCGACCGACAGCGCGGTCAGCACCTTGGGTCCGCCGCCGCCCCGCGTGAACCACGCCGCCGCGACACGCTGCCCCCGCGCATCCAGCGCGGGCCCGTTCACCGGTCAGCCCGGGCGCTCCCAGCCGTCGTCGTGGAGGGTGGACGACTTCCCCCAGCCGAACAGGCCATGCCTGGCGATGGAGATGTCGCGAATGTCCTTCTCTGTGCGGTCCCTGTAGACCATGAGGGGAAAGCCGTCGCCTCCGCGTGCGATCGCAGTCGGACAGCACTCGCAGACACGTGAGTCGAGGACGACCTCCTTGCCCAGCTTGCCATCGATACCGACGGTCCGCGCACGTAGGGCCATCTCGCGGGTGTCCGCCATGTCGCGAGCGTCCAGCCACACTGCCCAGAAACCGGGCGTGATGTCCTTGACGCGGCCCGCCTTCGCCTTCGCAAGGACGCTACAGAACCCGTGTTCCTGGCTGCTCCTGTCGTCGTGAAGCCAGAACGGCGCTCCCCACGTCTTGCCCGCGTCGGTCGAGAGCCGCATCCGCACTCCGTAGGCGTACGTGCCCTCGCCCAACCGCTCGAGCCAGTGTGCGAGGAGATTGCCGTTCGCATCGGCCGCGAGCGAGGGGACATCCGCCCAGTTCACGAACCAGCGGTCTCCCTTTGCGATGGTCCGCGACGCGGACCATCCGTCGGCACCGAGCGCCGAGAACTTGAGTTGGGCGCCACGTCCGTCCGCCTCGACCCAGCTCATACGGACGATCCCGTCGACGCCGCGATCGAGGTGGGGCTGCCCACTCACAGCCGCAGCGGGACTCTCCAGACGCGTGACCTGCTGCGCCACGCATGCATCCAGGAGCAGGAAGATGAGGAAGAACCTGAAGATGTCCATGGGATATGAGCGAACCGGCGCGGCCGGGCTGTCCGATGTAGGATGGACGGTCCACCGCACTTGTCGCAATCATCATCGTAGCCTCGGGAGAAGCCCATGTCCCGCTCACCGTTCCTCCTCGCCTTCCTGGTACTGATAGCCGTGTCCGCCGCTCCCGCCCAGGAGCTGCCCCAGAACTGGGCTGACGGCACACACTGGCGCAGCATCGGACCGTCCACCATGGGTGGTCGGATCATCAGCCTCGCCGTCTACGAGAACGAACCAAGCACGTGGTGGGCGGCGACCGCATCCGGCGGTCTCCTCAAGACGACCAACAACGGCATCACCTTCGAGCACCAGTTCGACCGCGAATCCACGGTCTCCATCGGAAACGTCTGCGTGTCCCAGTCGAACAAGGACATCGTCTGGGTCGGCACGGGTGAAGGCAACCCGCGCAACTCGGTCTCCTACGGCGACGGTGTGTACAAGTCCACCGACGGTGGCAAGACGTGGAAGAACATGGGGCTCCGCCGGAGCTTCCAGACGGGGCGTATCGCGATCCATCCCACGAACCCGGACGTCGTGTACGTCGGCGCCCTCGGGCGCCTCTACGGGCCCAACGAGCAGCGAGGCCTCTACAAGACGACCGACGGCGGCAAGACGTGGACCAAGAGCCACTACATCGACGACATGACGGGTGTCATCGACATCGACATGCACCCGACCGATCCGGACACGCTGCTCATAGCGACCTACGAACGCGAGCGCGACGGGTTCGATACGAACTCCCCGTCGAAGAAGTTCGGACCGGGAAGCGGAATCTGGAAGACGACGCAAAAAAATCTCCCACCGCCGTAGCGGATGGGAGATTTTTTTGTATGTACACTATCTAGTTAAGCTAGGCTGGAGCCTTCTTGGCCCTGTTCGCTCGCTGTTGCCGAATCGTTGGGAAGCGCCCACTAGTGCACTGCTGGACGTAGCAGCTCACTAAGATCCGAGCGGCGTCGATCGTGTCCGGATGGGCCAAGATCTCGATGTATGGTAGGCCCTCAGTGTCAGTCTGGCACCACAGGTAATGGGCAGAGCTCACCTGTGAGAGGTTGGTAAGACCCTGGCAAATCCTGCGGATGCTGGTTCGGTTCTGAAGGTAGACCCGTGTGTAGTGAGCGAAGCTAGGAGGTTTACGCCCCGACTTGTTGCAGCCGCGCTCCCACCATGGCTCCTGCTCCTTAGTAGAACAACCTGGGTCCATCGGCGACAAATATTCAAGATGAGAGCTCGAGCTCCCGTTACCCATACCGTTTTCTGGGTGTCTGTGGCATATTTTTCAGTTTGCAGGGGGCGGAACTCGGTGC
>JABSRK010000024.1 GCA_013213915.1 Planctomycetota bacterium | reverse complement strand
GGCGATCACATTACCGAGCAACATATCCATAGTCTCGACAAGATGCCGTGGGCCATGGGCGACGAATACCCGGTCAAGTGTGTCGGTTCCGGTGGCCGTCAGGTTCGCACCGACGAGAAGTGGGGCAACATCTTCGACCACTTCAACATCACGTATGAATGGAAGAACGGCGTGAAGGCGTTCGCGTCGTGCCGCCAGATGAACGGCACGGATGGCGACGTTTCCGACCATATCTACGGCACCAAGGGCCGCTGCCACGTCTTCGGCCACCGCACCACGGATCTGGCGGGCGAGGAGACCTGGCGCTACGCCGGGCCCCGAAACTCCATGTACCAGACGGAGCACAACGAGTTGTTCCGCTCCATCCGTGAAGGCAAGCCGATCAACAACGGCGACTACATGGCCAAGTCGACCCTCATGGCCGTCATGGGTCGCCTCGCCGCTTACACCGGCAAGGTTGTCACCTTCGACAAGGCGCTGAATTCGAAGGACCGCCTTGGACCCCAGAACATGGATCCCTCCGCTTACGAATGGGACGACATGCCCGTGCCGCCCGTGGCGATTCCCGGCGTCACCCGCCTGAGGTAACTGGTCACCGCTCCTTGCCGGCGGTGATGCCGGGCCACTCGTCGGTGCGGAAGGGCGCTGCGGGGAGGCCCGCGCCGTTCACCAGGTTGCAGATCGGGTTGTCGGCCCAGCCGTAGCGGACGGCCACCGGTTTCTTGACGGCGGCGTTCCAGGCGGTGACCGTACCCCCGTCTATCCGCGCTTCGGCCCAGTGCCACTTCCTGTCCTCGCCTGCGATGGCGAAGCCCGTGAGGGGACCGGCGTCCCGGGTCCTCATCCCGTTCGCGTGGGTGAAGACGAGCTTCGCCTTGCCCCCTTCGAATTGCGTGGATTTCGCGCGTGGACCGTGTGCCACCACGTTCTTGCCGTGGATCTGCTTGCACGCGAGGAGCGCGAGGCGGCGTCCCACCTCTTGCTTGTTGCGCGGGTGGATGTCGTTGGCTGCGCCGATGTCGATGGCACAGGCCTCGCCCGTGTTGGGCAGTGAGAGTGTCATCGACTGGGCTTCGCGCAGCTCGGCCCAATCAGACGGGATCGGCTGCTTCTGGACCTTCCTGAAGTTCGCGAGCTGGACCCAATAGAAGGGGAAGTCGTGGCCGAAGCGTTCACGCCAGTCGCGGATCATGGCGGGGAAGAGGCGCCGGTATTGCCACGCACGGGTCGCGTTGGACTCGCCCTGGTACCAGATGGCGCCGCGGAACGCGAATGGGACGAGCGGTGCGATCATGGCGTTGTAGAGCACGCCGGGTTCGTGGTGTCGGCGTAGCTGGGGCCGGCCCGGCTTCTTCGGCGCGGCTTTCCCCTCGGAGGACGCGACCCGTGCTTTCGCCGTCCAGTCGTCGAGCCGCTTCTTCCACACCCGCGCGTTGTTGGCCTTCATCCAGCCCCAGCGGTCGATCACGGGGTCGCCCTTCAGAGCGACCTTGGACGTCCACGCTTCTACCGGAGTACCGCCCCAGGATGTCATGAGGAGACCGATGGGGACGCCGTCGAGCTCGTTGTGCAGGTGGCGTCCGAAGAAGTACGCGACCGCGGAAAACGCGCCGATCGTCTCCGGGTTGCAGGCCGCCCAGGTGATGGGCGCGTCGGTCTGGGGCACGTCCGCTCGCGTTTCCTTGAGGAAGCCGAGCCGGATCCGGGGATGGGTCGCCGCCTTGATCTCCTCTTTTGCGTTCATGGACTTGTTCACGCGCCAGCGCATGTTGGATTGGCCGGAGCAGATCCACACCTCGCCGACGAGGACGTCCTTCAAGACATGCTTCGATCCCCCAGACGCGATGACCACGTCGTGCGGACCTCCGGCGGGCATTTTCGGCAGCGTCACCGTGAACCGACCCTGGGCGTCCGCCGACCCCTCGGCGGTCGCATCCCCACACGTCACCTTGATCTTGGCCCGGGGTCCGGCCGTCCCCCAGATCGGGACCTCACGGTCACGTTGCAGGACCATGTGATCGGCGAACAGCTTCGGGACCGCGACCTTGACGGATGGCCTCGGCGCGGGTGCCTTCTCCACCGCCCACACATTGCGGTACCTGACCGGGTTGCCATGGTCCTGTAGCAGGATCGGACCGGAGTTGGACGGATCACCGCCGGCGTTCGCCGTGCTGGGTTTGTTGATGGCGACGTCGTCGTGAATGCGGACGCCGTTCCAGAAAACAGTCACGCGCGGTTTGTGGGTACGTTTGCCGCTCTCGAACCGCGGCGCGGTGAAGTGGATGTCGTACGACTGCCAGCGCTCCGGCGGCCGCGCTGCGTTGCGGTCGGCGACCTTCTGGCCGTAGATGCCGCCGCAGTCGCCGGGCCGTAGCTTCTCGATCCCGTAGGAGTCGAGGATCTGGATCTCGTATCGTCCTTGCAGATACACGCCGCTGTTGGATCGCCCCTGCCATGCGGTGCCTTCGGGGGTCTTCGGCAGCCAGAATTCGAGATGGAGTTGGAAGTCCGAAAAGTGGCGCTTGGAAAGGATGTCGCTGGTGCCGCGCACCACTTCCATGGCCCCGTCACGGACCAGCCACTTGCAGGGGGAGCCATCCTTGCGGTGCACCCAGGCGTCAGTCGACGTCCCGTCGAAAAGCACGACGGCGCCGTCGGGCGCGGGCACCGGGTCCTGGCTGAAGGCGGACGTTACAAGCAAAAGCAGAACGGCAGATCGACGCATGGCTAGTAGCTCTCATCCTCGGACGGGAAGTCCCTTGCCTTCACGTCCTCGAGGAATTTCCCGAATGCGCCCAGCATCGTCTCCGCGATGCCTGCGTAGCGACGCACGAAGCGTGGGTTGAATTTGGTGTACAGGCCGAGCATGTCGTGGCTGACGAGGATCTGCCCATCGCAGCCCCCTCCGGCGCCGATGCCCACGATGGGCACCTCGAGCATGTCGGCGACCTCGGTCGCCAGCCCGGCCGGAACCTTCTCGATGACCATGGCGAATACGCCCGCATCCTGCAGCGATCGCGCGTCGCGTTTGAGCTGGTCGGCTTCCTCGTCCGCCGTGGCGCGCACCTGGTAGGTGCCAAACTTGTGGATCGACTGGGGCGTCAGGCCCAGGTGCCCCATCACGGGGATGCCCGCGTCGACGATCCGGCGCACGGTAGGGCAGATGACCTCGCCACCCTCGAGCTTGACGGCTTCGACCCCGGCGTCTTTCGCCATGCGTCCCGCGTTGCGCAGCGCCTCGTCGGGATTCACCTGATAGCTCATGAACGGCAGATCACCGACGACCAGGGCACGTTCGACGGCGCGGCTGACCAGTCCTGCGTGGTAGAGCATCTGCTCCATGGTCACAGGCACCGTCGTGTCGTGTCCCTGGACCACCGTGGCGACCGAGTCACCGACGAGGATCAGGTCGATCCCGGCCTTGTCGATCAATCCGGCCATCAGATGGTCGTACGCGGTGAGCGCGGCGATGTGCTCGCCCTTCGCCTTCATCGAGCGCAGGCTGTTGGTCGTGACCTTCTTGCGTTTGGATGAAGGGGTGCCGGGTTCCAGGGACATGGGTCTCTCCTGTGGAGTTGAGGTCACTCTAACACCAGGGGTGGGGTTGCTGACGGGAGGGTCGGGCACCGTTAGTCTGTTCTCGCTTCCCCGAAGTGGGGTGCGGTCCCTCCGTACCCGCCCGCCCTACCATGGCTCGCGCCAAGCACCCCAGACCCCTGCTCATCGGCCCCGACGTGGACGGCCGCTGGCTCGTCGTCGCTGGCGATCGAGTGTGCTGGTTCGGGATGGGAGAGCCGCCGCAGACGCCGGGCGCATTGCGCCTCGATGCAGGGGGTGGGGCCATCCAGGGAGGAGCCGCGCTCGAACTCGAGACCGGGGGCAAGCTGGACCCAGCGCGCGCTGTCACGTCGGTCATCCTCGTCGGCGGGTCGGACGCCCTCGAGGCTGAAATCCACCCCATGCGAGCGCGGGGCGTTCGGGTGGTGGCGGCGGTCCGGGTCGTCGATGCGTTGGAAGCGCAGCGCACCCGCGCGCTCCACGCGTCGAACCGCGATCCGCTCGTTCGCGTGGGGCTGGCTCCGAGCACGTGGGAGGGGGCCGCGTTGCTCGCTGAAGATCTGGGTGTGCCTGTCCACTGGAACGCACATGCGTGTTCAGAGATCGTCGCCAGGCACTTCGGGCGACGGGCCGACCTCTCGCCCGGCGCCATGGGAGATGCCGTCGTCACCGACGGAGCCGCCGTGCGGCACGTCGTTGTGGGCGGACGGCTCGTCATACGCGACGGCGCTGCTCTCCCGCTGTTCGGTAGCTCGCTCTAGTCTGGCGCCCCGATTCGACTCACTGACCGCACCACGCGCCACCGACCAGGAGTCCGTGCCCCGCCGCGCTGCTCGCATCGCGCGTGAAGGGACCAACGTCCTGATCAAGGTGGAGCAACAGGGCTGTGTGGTTGTCAGGGGAGAAGAACCGTTGTGGTCGGAACGGGTCAGCGTAGCGTGCGACGGTGGAGAGTCGCACCTCGTCAACCTCCCCTGTCAACTGGTCGACCGGTTTTCCGGCGCTGTTCGGGTCGGCGCCCACGAAGAGGGGAAGGCGGTTGGTCTTGCGCTTGCCAGAGCCCGCGACGGTCGCCACGGGTTTCCCGTCGACGAAGAGGCGAACGTGCGTCCCGTCCCAGACGCCGGCCAGGTGGTGCCAGTGATCGGCCTTCAGCGACGCGTCCGGCGGCATCTCCGCCTTGACGTACTTGCCGTCAAGGAAGACCTCGAAGCTGGCGCGGCCGTCGTTGATGAAGATGCCGTACTCGGAGCCCTCGGTCTTGGTGACGAACGGCCGACGTCCCGCCAAGGACCTGGCCCGGACCCAGCCCTCGAGTGTCAGCGGTCCGTCCGGTACGGACGCAACTGCTGACGCGACGCGCACGCAGGATTGCCCGTCGAGATGGAGGACGCCAGGATCCGGCCTCGTTCCCCTGGCCGTTCCCGAGAGGGCAAGCGCGAGCTGGTGCTCACGCTTGTTGGCTCCTACGCGCAGGCCGTCGCCGAGCCATTCCGCCTCTTCGATGATGACCGGCGCAGGGAACCTGCCGAGTCCCCGCCGCGCGCGCGCGTACCGAAACACCACGTCCTGGGTTCCGCCGGGGGGGATCGTCAGGTGGACGTGGTCGGGCCGGAACACGACCCGGCTCATGCCGCCCTCGGGTGTGAGCGCGAACACGACGGGTTTCGTCGCCGGATTACGCAGAGAGAGACGCAACGTACCGCTCGCGGTGCCGTTCGCTTCGAGCGTGATGGGCGTTCCGTCGTAGGCCTTGGGCCGGGCGTTGATCTTCTCGATGTCCCTCCGCAGGGGGCCGCTCACGACCTTCGGATCGATGACGACGCCGACAGGAATGGCCGAGACCGAGACGCGGCCCTCGCGGACGGTCACGATGTCGAAGTGATGGAGGAAGCCCATGAGTGCGTCCGTGTGCGAGTAGCCGGCCTTGGGGAACTCGACTGCGCGGGTGGACGCTCCGGTTGTCGCGAGCGTGATGTACTGCAGAGGCCGCCCGCCGTTGCGGGGCGTCACCTTCGCATAGTGCATGACGTGGATGTGACCGGCGAAAACCGCCGTGACGTTGCCTGCGGCAAGCAGCTTGTTCTCGACCTCGTTCCAGTCGCTGTGTGGGTATCGGCCCTTGATCCAGCGAGGGTGGTGGCAGAACACGAAGACGTGCTCGTACTTATTCGTCTTGACCAGGGTCTCTTGGAGCCACGCCTTCTGCTCCGCGCTCATCTTCTGGCCACCGGCGACGCTGTAGTTCTTGACGCCGGTCTCCGGGTTCGTCTCGTCAGTGAAGAGGACGATGAACGCCGCGGTCTTGTGCGCGAACCAGTACCAGAGCGGGCCGAAGTGCGTTTCGTAGTGCCGTTCGTGCTCGTCCTTCGGGCGCTCTTCCGTGCCCTTGGTCTTGCGCCAGAACACGTCGTGGTTGCCAGGCACCGGGTACCACGGCATGCGCAGCCTACCCATGACGGCGCGGAACTCCCGCATCTGCGCCATCCACTCCGGTGTTTCGTTGTATCCGTTGATGAGATCGCCGACCGTCAGGACGAGGTCGGGATCGAGGAGGTTGGTGTCGCGGACCGCTTGCTCGAGGATCGAGATGCCCTCGGCTGGCCCGCCGGTGCGATCGGCGAACACGGCGAAGTGCCAGACCCCGTCCTCCTTGGGGAGCGGCAGCTTCTTGGTGTCGGATCGGTTGGTGTGGACGTGCTGTCCGCAGGCGGAAGCGGCGAGGACGACGAGGACGGCGGAGATGGAGCGCATCGGCGCATGATAGCCGCCTATCCCAACGGAAACACCGCGACCGGCTTCCAGGTGTCGACCGGTCCGTTTGTGTCCCACAGATGGAGGGCGTCGGCCGTGAATTCGCTGACCGGCGGCTCGGCATCGTCCATCAACGGTTGCTTCTCCGCGCCTTCCAGGTCGCCGTAGCACAGGCTCAGGTGGGGTGTCCAAGGTGACGGGCCCATGAGGGCCTCGCGCAGCGCGCCGAGTTCCGGAGTACGCGCGACGTGGTGGAAGAGACAGCGGAACCACCGTTCCTCGCCGTCGCAGCGCTCGAGGGTGACGGTCAGGGGTGGGTGGCTGCGGGCGATGCTTCGGAGCCTGCTCGGGAGCGAGTCGAGATCAGTCTCGATCTGACCCGCCACCGTGACGTGCGCAGGGAAGGGCGTTGTTCCGAGGTGCCCCGCCAACGACGCGATCCGACCGTTCAGGCGCTCCCTGCTTTCGCCCTTGGGCATCAGCCACACCGAGTGTCCCCGTGCTTTCATCGCGGTTGGTCGCGTTCCGGTGCCCAGGCGCCGGCCTCAACGGCGATCCCGCCGTTGAGCGCGCTCAAACGGTAGGTGAAAAAGGGCTGGGTGCTCTGAGTTTGCGCATCTCGGCTTCGAAGAAGAACTCGTCGGCACCGAAGGCAGGTTCCAGATCGTCCAGCCAGGTCGCGTGCGGGTCGAACCGCGCGTGGAACGGCCGGTTCACCCAATCCGGGTTGCGACCCTGGACGAACCGTAGCGAGAACACGTCCTCGTCGGCGATCCGGGTGATGCCGTCCACGAGCACCTTGCCCGGTGTCGCAGACATGGACGGCCCGCGGACCGTGCGCTCGAGGCCTGAGCACATGTTGTACGCCCGAGTGAAGATGCGGTACGCGCGCGCGAGCGGGACCTCGAAGTAGTTGCACGCGCCGGTGTCGCGCTCGACGAACATGTAGTACGGCACGGCCCCGAGCCGCACCTGAGCCTTCCACATATTGGCCCAGGCGTGATGGTTGTCGTTGACGTGTCGGATCAGCGGGGCCTGGCAGCGCACCGTTGCCCCCGCGTCGATCACGCGACGGATCGCGGCCTGGGCGGACGCGGGCTCCAGCTCGCGGGGATGGCTGTAGTGGGCCATGAGCGCGAGCCCCTTGCCAGCGTCTCGAATCTCGCCGAAGAGGCGCATGAGGTCGTCGGCGTCGTCACCGGAGGTGAAGCGGTATGGCCAGAAGGCCAGCGCCTTGGTGCCAATGCGGATGCTGGTGACGTGATCGAGACCGGCCCGCAGGATCGGTTCGATGTAGCGGCGCAGCAGCGCGGTCTTCATGATCATGGGGTCGCCGCCCGTGATCAGGACGCTGGTCACCTCCTTGTGGGCGCGCAGGTACTCCACGAGCCGGTTCGACTCCCGGGCTGCGAATTTCAGATCCTCCAAGCCCACGAACTGTGCCCAGCGGAAGCAGTACGAGCAGTACGCGTGGCAGGTCTGCCCGCTGCTGGGGAAGAACAGGACCGTCTGCTTGTACTTGTGCTGAACGCCTGCGACGGGTTCGTCATCGAGTGTCGGGACGTTCAGCTCCAGTTGGCCGGCCGGATGCGGGTTCAAGCGCATCTGGATCTTCCGGGCCTCGGCCTTGATGACGTCTTCCGAGGCCTTGGCATGCACGAGCTCCAGCATGCGGTGGAGGTCGGCGTCCTCGAGCATGCCGGGCTGGGGGAAGGTGAGCTGGTAGATGCGGTCGCCAGGGACGTCGTCCCAGTCGATCAGGGTCTCCACGACGTGGTTATTCACCCGGAAGGGGAGGACTGCGGAGACCGCCTTCATGACCATCCGGTCCTCGACGGACAGGCGCATGAGCTCCGGGACCCGGTCGATATCCTTGCGCGTGTAGACCCGATAGGCGGGGGCAGCGTCTGGTGTCCTCACCATGAACAGTTCACTCCTTCTGAGGGTGGGACCGCGAGCGTCATCAACGCGGTCTGAAACCGGGCCCGCGCTTCTTGCGACCCGTTGCGCACGGAGTGGCCTGACGAAGATCCCGCGCCTCGTGATGTGCGCGCAGCTCGTCGGACCGACGACGGTTCGCCGGCGACCCCCCCCGAGTCCGCCCCTTTGTGTGGGACGAACAGACAGTAATCCTATGGTAACCATAGGCTTACGGTCGTCAACCTGCCCAATGACTGCGTCCGGGCGACTTCGGGGAACTGCAGGCACCATAGGGACTTGCGCGGAGAGGCCCGGACGTAAGTCCGGTCCAGGCAGACGGGACTATGGGGGTCCCAGGTGCCGGTCCGTGCGGTTATTTCTATTTCTGGCCGCCCTGGCTCCCGCCCAGGGGGCCCTGGAATGGGGGAGGGCCGACCTCGTTTCCCTCGCTGTGCCGGTGCTGGACCGCGTCCGTTCCCTGGTCAGGTAGCCAACAACCCCTCCAGCAGGCGGGATGCCCGTCCGTGGATGCCGTGCGAACTGCTCTCGCGAGGTCCGGCGACGTTGAGGGTGCGAACCTGGTGGTCTTTGAGCCAGGCGCGCACGAGGGCGTCGTCTTCCAGTCGGTCTAGATCGATGACGTAGCAGGGCCGCTGGTGCCGTTTCACCAGATCGATGGTCAACGCGGTGCCACCGCTCGGTGGGCCGGAGGTGAGCACCAGGGTGGCATCCGCGTCCATGACATTGCGTTCCGTGCGTTCGGGGTACGACGCCGTGTCCGACTCCGTGAGCGGATAGCGGTCGGGGACCCTGCCGTCCTCGGCGCGCCGCCCCTTCGGACACGTGCCGCCGCAGGGGAGCCCGAGCTTCATGGCGACGTCGAGGGCCGCCCGGTCGACGCCCGTCTGGCCGCCGGAGATGACCCGGAGAGCTGGGGCGTCGTCATTCCTGGACATGCATGAGGTCGAGACAGTCGCCAGCGTCGAGTCCGAAGGGGCCGAAGACGTGGCGCGAGACCTGTGCCTCGTCATGGTCGAACGCGACCGTCATCTCCTTCACCTCCCAGCACCCTTCCGAGGGGCCGAGGAGAAAACACTCGGACGCGGCCGAGCCGATGAAGAACTCCCCTTCGTAGCTCTCGCCGGCGGCCGTGCCCCCGGAGATGCGGTTGAGCGGACGGTCGATGCCGTTGAAGCGGATCGACACAGGGCGCGCGTGGCCGGCCGCCCCCGTCGTGAGCTGGATGCGGAGGAGCTCGATGTGCGTCGTCATCGGTTCATTCCCAGGCGACGGCCCCGTCGGGCCACCAGTAGAGAATCAGCATGCTGCCGCCAGCTACGGTCGGCTCGTGGGTGGAGCCAGGCGGCAGGACCATCCAGGTCGCCCGTCGTCCCTCGAAGGTCGCGGCGTCATCGTCCGGAAAGCAGAGGCACACTTCGCCCTTCGTATGTGAGTGGCGTGGTCCCTTTGCGTCGGTCATATACACGGCGTCGATGGAACAATTGGTGACGTCGGCCTCTGGCTTGACGATGCGCGAGAACCGCATGCGGTCCTCCCCGCGGTGACAGACCGTGCCGTTCTCCACGCCGGATCGGGCGTTCGCTTCGATGCCGCGTACACAGTCCCCGTCCTCAGGAAATGCTGCGGCCAGCGCCGCTTCCGCCGCGGCGGTGTGACTCAAGTCCAGCGTTGTGACGAGACGCGAGACCGGCTCAAGCAGGGACTTCAGGTCGGACATGCGTGGAAAGCTCCGGGAGCAAGACGGCGCGACGGAGTCTAGGGATCGAAGCGGTGAGCGTCTACACCTCGAAGGAGTCGTGCGGCTCCGCCACCGGCGCCTCGCCCTCGGCGAACCCGAGCCCCCGGAGGTGTTGCCACGTGTAGATGCCGAGGCCGTGATCGTCCGTGAACGCGATCTGAAACGCGTAGGAACCCACCTCATCGAGGGAGCGCAGCCCGATTCCGCGGAACTGTTCCTTGTGCAAGGGCGGCTTCTCACCCTCGTAGTGGCCCTGGCAATGCGCGCAGGGACACGCCGCGCGCAGGTGATCCAGGGGATAGTGGAGCGTCGTGCCGTCGGACCATGAGATGGCCAGAAGTTGGGGCTCGACCAGGCTCGCGCCTGTCGGTGAGAGCGGGCTCATCAGAAGGAGGGGGAGTAGTAGGGGTTCGTCCCGGCTGCGTGGTCGGTCGTATCGAGTATCTCGACCACGTCCGGGACGTGTGCGCGGATGGCCTGCTCCACCCCTTGCTTCAGGGTCGCTGTCGATGATGCGCATCCCTGACATCCGCCGCCCATCTTCACGTAGACCACGCCGTTCTGGACGTCGAGGATTGTGATGACGCCGCCGTGGGACGCGATGGCGGGGTTGATCTCCGATTCGAGGACAGCCTCGATCTGCTTGCGTATCCTCTCGGCGTCGCTGCCGTCGCTGCTCGCCAGGGCGTCTTCGCTGACGCACGGTTCGCCGGTCAGCAGGTGTTCGCGCACCGTGGTGCCCACGTCGCGGGCGAGCGCCCCCCACTCGATGGCGTCGGTCTTGGTCACGGTGAGCGACGGCCCGCGCATGAGGATCTCGTGCACGCCGTCTAACGCGAACAGCTTCTCGGCCAGCGGTGAGCCCTCGGCTGCATCTGCATTACCGAAGTAGGCAGTTCCCTCGACGACGCTCCGGTCAACTTCGAAGTCACACTTGGACGGGTTGACCTGGGGCTTGGCGATGATGCGGATCTGGGGAGCCTGATCGGTCATGGCAGGCTCATGGTAACGCTTCGACCGCCGCTTCGGCGGCGGCAAGTGCTCCTTCCATCCAGCCCGGGTACGACGACAGGTCGGACCCGGCGAAAATGAGCCGGCCGGCCCTCAGGGGGGCCTGGGTGTGTCATCGTGAGAATCTCTGATCTCCCTGCGGTTTGCTGCCGCAGAAGACACGGTCCAACGCACCATACGGCGCCGGTGCGTAGGAGGTGGATTCTCTGAAAACCCGCCGCACTGGTTCTGACCGTGGTCCTCTCGGCGTGGCCCCTGCAGGCCCGCCCCGCGCACCATCAGAGACCCTCAGTGATGATGGGCAGGCACCGGCACCGTGACGGTTTGCGTGCCGATTTGCATCGAGAACTTGGCGCCCGGGATGTCCTCGGCAAGAGCGTCGTGGACGAAGGTGAACACGTTGTCGCCACCGTCAGGGTAGTTCTTGCCCTCGATGTTCACCTCCGAGCCTCCGAAGTTGAAGGAGAGCACCGGTTGCTGAGACATCTCACTCGCTTTCAGTTCGCCTTCGTGGGCCCCTGTGTAGGTCCACACGAGCAGTGTCTTGTCGTCGTGAACGACATGGAATTCGACCCAGACGCCGTCCGTGAGTTTCGCGAGAACGCCACCGTTGGGGCCGTGTAGGTGAGCGGAGTGCTGATGGGTGTCCTCTGGCGGCGCCGTGTGGTTGTCGCAGCCGACGAGCAGGAGAGAGAAGGCGGCGAGGGGTGCGAGGAGCCAGAAGTGTCGGGTCATGTCGTTGCTACTCCTGTGGGGACCAGGGGATCATAGCGGCTCATTCGCCCGGAGACCCGCCCGTCGTTATCATCCGGCCCATGCCCATGAAGGAGGCCACGTGATGCGCACGCTGCTGCTGATAACCGTCCTCGCGTGTGCCGTCGATGCGCAACAGGTCGTGTGGACGGACGTCGAGGCCCTCGGGGTCGAGGGGAAGGGCTGGGCCGACACCAAGGCGTACTACGACCGGCTCCCCGCGCGTGCGGAGGGCAAGGTGCGGGACCCCGTCTGGAAACTCAGCCGCCACTCGGCGGGGCTCTGTGTGCGGTTCGTTACCGACGCGCCCGAGCTGCACGCGCGCTGGGCGCTCACGTCGAGCCGCCTTGCCATGGCGCACATGCCGGCAACGGGCGTCAGCGGTGTCGACCTCTATCTGAAGACCGATGGGGGCTGGCGCTGGGTCGCGGCGCCGCGTCCCGGCAAGCAACTCATGAACGCGCGGCTCCTCTCCGGCCTGAGGACGGCGCGCCGGACGTGGATGCTCTACCTGCCCCTCTACAACGGCGTCAGCAAGGTCGAGATCGGAGTTCCGAAGGGGCACGTGGTCAAGTCCGCGCCGGCGAGGCCAGTGGCCAGGAGGAAGCCGATCGTGTTCTACGGGACGTCCATCACGCAGGGAGGATGTGCTTCGCGCCCGGGGATGTGTCACGTGGCCATCCTCGGTCGTCGGCTCGACCGCCCGGTCATCAACCTCGGTTTCTCGGGCAACGGACGAATGGACCCCGAGGTCGTGGAGCTGATGTGCGAGCTCGATCCCGCTGTCTATGTCATCGACTGCCTGCCGAACATGGACGCGCGGTCCGTCAGCGAGCGAACCGTGCCGCTCGCGAAGCAGCTCCGCAAGGCGCGTCCGCGGACGCCGATCCTGTTTGTGGAGGACCGCACGTACCAGGACGCGCACGCAAATCCCGGGCGAGCGCGACGGAACAAGGAGAACCGCGCCGCCTTGAAGGTGGCGTACGATGCGCTCGTGAACCAGGGTGTCCGAGGCTTGACCTACGTGGACGGAAATGCCCTGCTCGGCGACGATGGGGAGGGCACGGTCGATGGGTCCCATCCGACCGATCTCGGGTTCATGCGTCAGGCAGGCGTCATGGAGCCGATCCTGAGGCGGTTGCTCCGATGAGCGCTGACGCGAGGCCCTTTCACTCTGCGAGATCCACATGCCGTTGCTGATCCCGATCGCATTGCTGGCCTTGGAGTGCTGGGTCGTCTTCCTCGTCGGTGAGGCCATGGAGAGTCTCGGCCTCGCCATCTGGATCGCTGTCGGGACGACGTTCGTTGGCGCGATGATTCTCGCGCGGGCGCGCACGAGCCTGGAGCCGGCCGCGCTCGGCGCCAGGCTGGCGAGCGCTGGCGGCGATCCGACGAAGGTCATGATCCAAGCTATCGGACCCTTCGTAGCCGGCGCTCTCATCGTGTTCCCCGGCTTCATCACGGACTTCGTAGGGTTGCTCGTCCTGTTTCCGCCGACGCGGAGTTTGCTCTCGAGCGTCCTCAAGAAGCTCGTGCTCTCGACGCTCAAGAAGCAGCTGGAACAACGGATGGCGGGGCAGGGTTTTCGTCCCGAGGATCTTCAGCGTGCGTTCGGCCAGGGAGGGAGCGCTCCGCATCCGGGCACGCGCGGGTACGGCAGGGACCAGGTCGAGGATGCGGATTTCGAGGTCGTTGACTGAGAGAGCACCGCGTGCCGATCGCCGACATTCACCGTGATGAGGTCTTTCGATACCTCACGATGTTGCGGCGCGGCTTTCGCGAGTTGGCTGACGTCGCGGGTCGCCCCGGCGTGCCCATGGGCCCGCAGGGGCACGTCGAGGTGCCGGAAGGGACGCACACCCTGTTCGTCTCCGTCGGGGCGCCGCTACCCGGGATGTCGGTGGACCTGGTCGTCCGTGATGGTGATGGAGGCGTTCGCGAACGGGTGACCGTCGACAGTGGGGAGACGTGGCTGTGCATCGATGCGTGCGGCGCCACCGTCTTCGAGTTCACGGTCGATCACACGGTTCCTGGGACGTCGCTGGGCATGCCGGACGCTGCGCCCGTAGGCCTGCTGCTCTGGGACCTGGACATCCTGGATTCGACCGTCGAGGAGGAAGCAGACCTGGGAGTGGGGGACGGGCGTTCGCTCACAGTGCGTCTCGACCTCGTCAACAAGTGCAATCTGAAGTGCCGCATGTGCGTGTTGTCGCTCCCCGACGTCTTCAACCAGCCACGGCGCGAGTTGACGGTCGAGCAGTTCCGGGCCCTGGGGCCGACCCTGTTGTCGCGGACGCGCCAGCTCGCCTTGTCCCAGACCTACGAGCCCATGCTGCATCCCGAGCTGGGAGAGATGGTCGCCGTCGCGCGGGAATTTGGCGTGCCGTGGATCGAGATGACGAGCAACGCCACCCTCATCACCGAAGCGCTGGCCGAGGGTCTGGTCGATGCGGGCGTGGACTTCGTGACGTTCTCGATCGACGGGGCGCGCGCTGAGACCTACGAGTACATCCGGCGCGGCGCGCGGTTCGAGCGTTTCATCGAGGGCCTGGACACCCTCGCCAGGGTCAAGGAGAAACGGGGATCAGCCGCGCCCACGATCTCGTTCAACATGGTCCTCATGCGGCGGAACGTGGATGAGCTTCCAGACGTGGTGCGCCTGGCGCACCGGTACGGGGCGGCGGTGATGCACACCTCGCTGCTGTTGCCGCAGGATGGGCTCGAGATGGAAGAGGAGGCGTTGCAGCACGACCGCGAGCGGGCGAACGAGGTCTTCGCCTCGGCGCGCGCCGTCGCAGACGACCTGGGTGTGACCCTGCAACTGCCGGACGCGTTCGATCTGGACCTGCCGGACGAGCCTGTCGGGCCACGCGCGGACACCCCGCCGTCGGGCGAACGTCTGGCGACTCCCGCGCCGTACACGCGGCTCGCGCCGATCCCGGGACAGGAGAGCCTCTCGGAGCCGTTGCGTCCCAAGCGCGTCGGTGTCGCGGGCGGTGCGACCATGATCGACGCGGGGGACGCGGCCAAGGGGGAGTGGCCCGTGCGCGCGAATGGCGAACCGGTCGCGTCCGGTTGCAAGTACCCCTGGACGATGGTTGTCGTCCGGCCGGACCAGAAGGTGATCCCCTGCTGCCTCTGGAGCGATGCAACGATCATGGGCGACCTGTCGACGCAGACCTTCGAGGAGATCTGGAACGGAGCTCCGTACAAGCGACTCCGCACCGAATTGCAGACCGACCGTCCGCGACGTTGCTGCCAGGAGTGTCCGGAACACAAACGGATCTGATGACCCCATGGGAAGGGGGCCCTCGTCAGGAACTCGACCCGATGAACCGGAGCTTCTTGGCGGAGCAGAACGCAGAGCTGGCGACCATCCTGACTCCGGCTTAGCTGGAGGGCTATCAGGCCCAGGCTGGCGGTGGCCTCAGTCCAGATCGTTGATTCGGGCCTCGCAATGGAGCGTTCCTGGACTAGCCTGCAGCGGAATGACAGAATTGTCGAACGGATCCGTTACTCAGGCGGCTTCTACGCCCCATTGTCTGCCGCCCAGTCGCTGACAACAACCGAGTACCCGGCATCCTGAAATGAGGAAACCGTTATGAGGGAAACGCCCATCACCCCGCTGCTGGCCGCACTGGTCCTGGCCGCCGCCGTTCCCACCGTGTCCGCTCAGAAGCTCGACCCCGACGATCGCATCGGTAGCGAGGTCGGCATGTGCGAGGGGCTCCGGTTCGATCGCATCTCGGGGCTCCTCGAAGCCGGCAAGCTCACGGAGAAGCAAGCCTACGAACGGTGGAAGCGCATCTCGTCCGACAAGGTCGCCGTGCGGGCGTTGCTCGACAACGCGGCCAAGGACGGTGAGCTGACATCCGCACAGGTCGACAAGCTCATGCCGCTCCTCGACATGAAGTTCGTCGCCAAGCCGCTGGCCAGGCGCCCGAACGGCGGCACGTTCGGTGTCAACAAGACGCTGCCGCCGGGCACGCTCAAGGACAACGAGGTCGCCCAGGAGAATCGTGACAAGGTCTTCAAGCGCCTCGTCGCGGCGAATAAGCGGGGCGAGGTCTACGACTACGACGTCTCGTCGATCATGCTGGCGCTGTACACAGGCTGGGACTGGCGCAAGCACACTCCTGAGCAGGAGTACGGGTACAACCGCACGATCACGCCCCGCTGGCTTCAGGCCGAAGAGGGCGGCTTCATGCGGAAGGACACTGTCATCGCTGGTTACGCGCGGAAGCGGGGTGGCGCGGCGGGCGGCGCCCGTGGCCGCGGCGGTGCCTACGCCGGGGGCTATGGCCAGGCCACGCTGAAGATCGAGGACCCTGCCGCGTGGAACAAGGCCCTCGGCAAGCCGATCTTCTCCGGCCCGCAACCCGGCGAGAAGCTGCCTCCGTTCAAGGCCGTCGGGCTCTCCGGGGCGCGTCAGGGCCAGGACTTCGACGCTGTCACGCTTGCGGGAGAGAAGCTCCACTTGCTGATCTTCGCCAAGGAAGCGCGCACGTTTGGACGCTTCCTCACAGAACTCGCGCGGCAACTCGAGGCAATCGAACGCAACTCGAAGCGGGACTGGGAGATGTCTTTCATCGTCGTCAACGACGACCCGAACGACGTCCAGAAGAATTTCGAAGCGATAAAGCGTCGGCTCCCCACCACCGTGATAGCGGGACTGTCGAAGGACGGATCGGACGGCCCACCGGCGTACGGCCTCGACCGCACCCTCACCGCGACGGTCATCGTCGCCAAGGACGGCAAGGTCGTGCACAACCTGCCCTACGCGAGCGACGCCTTCTACTCACAACCCCACATCCTCGGCGCGATCGCCGGCGCCATGGGCATCGACCACGCCGCCCTGCGCAAGCTCATCGGCGACCGTCCGGGTGACCAGGTCACCGCCGTCGCCCGCAGAAAAGAGGCGCGCGGACCACTCACGCCCGAGCAGCGTGCCTTCCGCAAAGAAATCGGCCAGAAGGTCGCGGCCGGCGAGATCACCCGCGAAGAGGCTGCGAAGCTGTACCGCGAGAAGTACGGTGAGTCGTGGAAGAGCGCGTCACAGAGGCCGAAGGCCAAGCCGGCGAGCGCTCCGATCAACAGCAAGTGCCCGGTGGCCAACAAGGCCGTCAGCGCCGGCTCACCCACCACCCAGTACCGTGGCCGCACCGTCGCGTTCTGCTGCAACAACTGCAAGGCCAAGTTCGAAGCGGCCCCGGACAAGTACTTGGCCGGGCTCCGCCGCCGATAGATCTGCGAGGGGACGTGACCCCATGAAGCCGATCACAGCACTCCTCGGCACAGGGCTGGCCCTCGCAGCCCTCGTGGGGGCCACCCACGACGGCCCCCACACCGCCGCGGCGACGCGGTCGCATTTATCCGCCGACGGCCGGGCGACCGCGGTCATCGACTTCGAGAACGACCTGGTCCCCGTGTTCACCAAGGTCGGCTGCAACGCCGGGGGATGTCACGGCGCGGCGATCGGCCGCGGCGGCTTCCACCTGTCGCTGCTCGGGGGCAATCCTCGCCAGGACTACGAGACCATCGTCCACGAGTTCGGTGGACGACGAGTCAATCTCGCCCGCCCGGACGAGAGCCTCCTGTTCATGAAGCCCACCGGCCTCGTATCCCACGGGGGCAAGCAGGTGCTGGCCGAGGACGACGAAGGGGCAGCTCTCCTCGTGGCGTGGATCGAGCAGGGCGCGCCATTCGAGAGTCAACGCAAGCTGAAGTCGGTGGCGATCACGCCGCGCACGCAGGCATTCAAGGCGGTCGGGTCCTCCGTCTCGTTGAAGGCCACCGCGCGCTATACGGACGGCAGCGAACGGGACGTGACCCGCTGGACGGTCTTCGAGGCCGAGGATGCATCGGCCGTCGCCATCGACGAGCACGCTGCCCATGCCACTGTCAAACGCCGTGGCCGCCACATCGTCGTCGCTCGCTACCTCAACCAGGTCACTCCCATCGAGCTGTTCGTCCCGCTCGGAGACGACCCGGTCGATCTCTCCAAGGAACCGCGACACTCCTTCATCGATGACGAGATCCTGCATACGCTCGGGAGCTTGCGCGTCCAGCCGTCGGCCATGGCCGATGACGCGACATTCCATCGCCGGGCAACTCTGGACCTCACCGGGCGGCTCCCATCCCCGGAAGAAGTGGACTCCTACGTCGCACACGCATCCGCTGAGAAACGGGAACAACTCGTCGACCGGCTGCTCGCATCCGACGCCTTCATCGAGTCGTGGGCCATGCACCTGGGACGACTGCTTCGTCTGCGCAGCCAGAAAGACAAGGACAAGACCCCTATCACCCCGAAGGCCGTCCGCACCTACCATGGCTGGATCGCCGATCGGCTACGCGCAGGGACCGGTTACGACGAGATCGCGCAGGCGCTGCTGACCGGAACCGGCGACACCGAAACGGTCGGACCGGCGGGCTTCTACAACACCACCGAAGATCCGCTGCTCCAGACGGAGTTCATGACCGAGGCCTTGCTCGGAAGTCGCATGCGCTGCGCCAACTGTCACAACCACCCGCTGGACAAATGGACGCAGGATGACTTCCATGGCTTGACTGCGATCTTCGCCAAGGTCGCTCGCGGCACCACGGTGCGCGTCAGTCCCCTGGGCAAGGCGATCCACCCGCAAACCGGCAAGCCTGCGCGGATGAAGGTCCCTGGTGAGCGGTTCCTCCCCAGAGACACCAAGGATGGACGGGCCGCGCTCGCCGAATGGGTCACGTCGGAGGACAACCCCTACTTCGCCAAGGCAATCGTCAACCGTCTCTGGCAGACCATGATGGGGCGCGGCCTGGTCGAGCCGGTCGACGACTTCCGCGCCACCAATCCTGCGACCCATCCGGCGCTGCTGGATCGTCTGGCCGATGACTTTGTGACACACGGCTTCGATCTACGGCACACGCTGAAGACGATCGCAATGAGCGCGGCGTACGCTCGTAGCAGCAAGGCGACGCCGTCGAACGCCAGCGACGACCGCTACTACTCCCACGCGATCAAGAAGCCCCTCGAGCCTGCTGTACTGGCCGATGCCATCTCCGACGTCACGGGGGTCCCCGGACGCTACGGAGACGAGCCCCTCGGCACGCGAGCGGTCCAGCTCGCCGACGCCAGCATCCGGAGCGATGCTCTCGATATCCTCGGGCGCTGCGCACGGGAGGTGTCCTGCGAAGGCGCTCCAGCGCCGACAGGCGCGCTCCCGCGCAAGCTGCATCTCTTCAACGGAGACCTGCTGAACGCACGCATCTCCAATCCCCGTGGCCGCCTTCAGGCGATGCTGCGGGCGGGCACCGCCCCGGCGGTCATCGTGCGGGAGCACTATCGCATCGCCTTCGGGCGGCGGCCGACTTCGGAAGAAGCC
>JABSRK010000239.1 GCA_013213915.1 Planctomycetota bacterium | reverse complement strand
CCAGGGGTCGGGCGGCCTCGAGATGGGCTGTGGTCGCTTCTGGGTCGGACATCGAAGCGCATGGTACCTTTTCCAGACATCATGGAGTCGAACATGCGTCATCTCATCTCAGCCGTTCTCGTCGCCGCCTTCGCCCTGCCCTCCCTGGCGCAGGACCCTCCCAAGCCCCCGACCAAGCCGTCCGCCGACCGCAAGATGGGGCTCGCCAAGCCCCTCGTCTTCGAAAAAGGCAAGGAGGTCTACGGCGCGCCGCTGAAGGGCTTGAAGCACCTCAGGCTGAAGCGGATCGCCAAGCGGCAGAAGAAGTGGAATGGCAAGAAGCTGCAGATCCGCGGTGAAATCACGAGCGTCTGCCCGAAAAAGGGCTGCTGGATGATGGTGAAGGAGGGGGCTCAGACGGTGCGCGTGCGGTTCACCGACTACGCGTTTTTCGTGCCCCTCGACTGCGCGAAACAGAGAGTGACAGCGGAGGGAACGGTGACCGTCAAGGTCGAGACCGAGGCCGAGCGACGCCACTACGCCGAGGACGCGGGCAAGTCGAAAGAGGAAATCGAGAAGATCACGGGGGACAAGGTCCTCCTCAGCTTCACTGCCGACGCTGTCCAGATCGGGAAGCCCCCAGCCAAGAAAAAGGCCAAGGCCGGCAAGGGCAAGGGCAAGCAGGACGACAAGACGGGCAAGGGTGACAAGGGCGGCAAGAGCGGCGGCCAGGGGTAGGTCAGTAGCCGAAGATCGCCGCCAGCGGCCCGAGCGCCCCGTCGCATGCTTCGGCGAGGGGCGCTGGTAGATCGCGCTTCCACCGACCGATGGACTCTTCGGGGCTGGCCGCCGTGCGGTGCTCAGCCTGAAGGTCGGGGCGGGAAGCCCGCGCTCCGGCGAGCATGGCGTCCACGATGGCCTTGGATGAGTCGACCTGCATCCAGCCGAGCAGGTCGACGAGGGTGGCTTCGGGTTCGCGCACCAGATCTTCGTATCGCAGCAGGCGCGCGTCCGCGTGTCGTCGCTCCCATTGCCGGGCATACGTCTGAAGTTCGGCGGTCACCGACTCCAGCAACTGGTGATCCGGGTGCGCACCCGACAGGTGCTCGGCGAAGTGCTGACGCATGGACGTGAACATGTCACGGAAGTCCCGCACAAGGAAGATCTCGCGGACATCCGGGTAGAGCTCACGTATGGCACGGCAATGAAACGGGTGACCTGTTTTCTCGACGAAGAGCCGGGCTCGCGGTTTTTCCTGGAGGTGGGCGACCCTGGCGTAGAAGCCGTCCGTCTGGCTAGCACAGAATGCCGCCAGGCCCTGGACTCCAGCGCCGCCCATCCACTGGAGAATCTGGTCGTCTGGAAGGGAGCGCACCGGGGCCGGGTCGGCGTCGCCGAGCCACCACCGTGGGTTGCTCAGGTCGGCGGCGAACGTCTGGAAGTAGCTCCGTGGCCGCCCGATTGCCTTCAACATCTCGAGCCAGTAGACGAGGGTGCGGGTCTCGAACTCGAAGGGCCGATATGCGAGGACCTCCGGGTGACGGTCGAGCAGAAACGAGATCCACGTGGAGCCGACACGCCCCAGGCAGTTGAGGACAACGGGATGAAAGCGTGCGTCCCGTGCGGGCGCGATCGGGTCGCGGGTGCCCCGGACCGTCGCGAGGATGGTGCGATCGCCGTCCGCGCGCTCCGCTGTGACGTCGAACGAAAAGGCGGTGTCACATTCCAGAGCGCTGATGGCGAGGAAGAAGCCCGGCGTGTCGGGGGCGTCCGGGATGTGCTCGGCGACATCAGGGCGGGGTAGGCCTGGGTTGATGCGAGCCACATCGACGTCTTCGGCGACGATGCAGAGGGCGGTGATCTCGGGGTTGCCCGATGTGGAGAAGGCCCAGCCGGAGAGGGTGATGCTCCAGCCGTGGGCGCCGACGCCCGGGGACGGTGATTCCAACTCGAAGCGGATACCAGGCACGTCTCGACGGTCAACGGAAACGATGGTTACGGCGGGCACGTTCGCCTACTTCACCCGGAGCTTGGTCTTGAGCGTGCGCGACTTGCGTTTGATTCTCAAGGCGATGGAATCGCCTCGCTTCTTCAACGCCAGGACGGACTGCACCGCCTGGCGTGACTCGGCTTTGTAGCCGTCCAGGGAGAGGAGGACGTCGCCTTCTTTCAGGTGGGCGGTCGCGGCGAGTCCGTCGGGCCGTACGCGGGTCACCGGCAGGCCCTTGCGCTGTTCGTCGTAGGGCCCCACATCGACGCCGAGCAGGCTCCGGACGTAGTCCTGCCCGCGCTCACTGGCCGCCGGCATGGCGTTGCGATCGTCCTTCTGGAACCGCGGGCGCTTGCCGTCGGCGAGGGTTCGGCCAAGGCGATAGATAAGGCGCGTGATGAGCGCCTGGTCACGGGTGTTGACGAGGTCGATGTCGTCGTCCGGGGTGTGGTACTCGTTGTGCTCGGCGGTGAAGAAGAAGAGGACCGGGATGTCCTTGGCGTAGAACGAGGCGTTGTCGGAGGGGGCCTTTCCGCCGCCGTGCAGTTCGAGGTTGAATCCGAACGGTTTGTTCTCCTTGCGGAGGAGAGACTCGAAGCCCCTGCCGGTGTTGATGCCGCCGACGAAGAGGTAGCCGTCCTTGCTGCGCCCCACCATGTCGAGGTTGAGCATGGCGGCGATGCGGCCGAGGGGGCGGGTGGGTTTGGCACACCAGGCCCGCGACCCGAGGAGGCCCTTCTCCTCGGCGTCGAAGGCGAGGAACAGGACGCTGCGCTTGGGCGGTTTCTTGGCGAAGGCCTCGACCAACTCGAGCAAGGCGCTGGTGCCGGATGCGTTGTCGTCGGCTCCGTTGTGGATTTCGCCGCGACGGTTTGGGGTCCGACTGCCGCGCATGCCTACTCCCACGTGGTCGTAGTGAGCGCCAATCACGACGTATTCCCTCTTCAGGCGCGAGTGCTTGCCGGGGAGGACACCGCACACGTTGCGGCAGACCCGACCGAGGGCGGAGAATCCGTGGAACCACGTCTTGTCGGCGCCGGCGGGCTTGAGTCCGTGCTCCTCCATGTGCGCTCGGATGTAGTCTGCCGCCCGCTTTCCCTCCTCGGACCCGGCGTCTCGGCCCTTCATCTCGTCGGAGGCGAGGAAGTCGATGTGGCCCTTCAGGTCATCCGCGGAGATGGTCTTCTCGCCGTCGTCCACGGGACGAGGCGACTTCACGGGCCCGTCCTGCTGAGCTGTGAGCGGCGCCAGGAGGACGGCGAGGATCAAGATCGGGCGGACGCGCGGCATGGACGGATTCCTTCAGCCGGGGGGCGCCTGGAGGTGACGCGGATTCAGTCGTTGTTGGCGAGGGCCATGAGCAGGAACACGACCTGGCGCAGGATCACGACGAAGTCGATGAACAGCATGGTCGCGCCGAACACGTAGCCGTTGAGTGGCAAATGCTTCTGGATGACGCTGGTGTCGTAGAGGACCCAGCCGGCGAATAGCAGCAGGATCGCACCGGACATGAGCAGGCCGCCCCAGTCACCGTTGCCCATGAACATCCCGAGGATGAGGATCCCCATCACGATCATGGTCGCGGCGGACAGGAACCCGCCCATGAAGGAGAAGTCCTTCTTGGAGATGAGGACGAACCCGGTGAGTCCGCCGAACCCGAGGGATGTCAGCATGAACGCGTCTCGGAGGATGTTCTGTCCGGGGAACGCGTTTTGGGCGAGCCAGAATAACGGTGCGGTGAACAGGCCTTGTAAGGCGATGGTGAGGCCGAAGCCCACGTAGTGCGTGGTGATGTTCGCCGATGCGAAGAACCACCGGTACCCGATGGACAGCCCGATCATGGCGATCAGCCACACGAAGATGTTGACGCGGAAGAGGGCCCCCATCACCGCGTCGGACGACATCGCTGCCCAGACGACGCCGCAGAAGGCCATCAGGCCAAGGATGAAGTGGACGTAGGTCTTACGGATGAACTCGCGGCGCGCCTCGGCGCCGGTCTGTTCGACGGTGATGGCGCCCTGGATCCAGTCAGCCTGGGGTACGTGTGCTCGCATGTCCGCTCTCCTCGTTGTTCCCGCCTCTCGCAGCCACCTTCGCTTTCACTCTATGAACCCCGGCGGGTCGGGTCAAACCTCCAGATCCCCGGTCTTTCGCTTGACCGTCGGCGCTCGGCGGGCCACCTTCTCGCCATGTTGCTGGTTCGCCTCGCCTGCCTGTGCGTCCTCCTCTCGCTGGTCTCCGGCTGCGGCATCCTGGGCGACGGGGGCGATCCCATGCCGTTGCCGAGCGAGGCGCGCGCGACTTGGGTCGTACGAACCCAGCTCACCACGCGCACCCGTATCGACCGGGTGCTCGAAGAGGCCGTCGCCGCCGGGCTCAACACGTTGATCGTTCAGGTGCGGGGGAGAGGCGACGCCTACTTCCAAGGGGGGCTGGAGCCGCCACCGCCGAGCCTGGCGGACACTGCGTTCGACCCCCTCGCACACCTGGTGGAGGAGGCTCATGACAAGGACATCGCCGTTCACGCCTGGGTCAACGCGAACCTGGTCTGGAACGCGGCACAGCCCAACAACGATCCACGCCACCTCGTCAATCGCCATCCCGAGTGGCTGATGGTGCCCGAGCCGCTGGCGCGGGACCTGCTGGCGCTCCCGCCCGCCCATCCGGACTTCAAGGGAAAGCTCCTGGCGTACGTGAGTGCGAACACGGCGTCCGTCGAGGGCCTGTACTCAGACCCGACCAATGCGGAGTACCGGGCGCACCTGGCTTCGGTGTGCGGAGACATCGCAGCGCGTTATGACGTGGACGGCGTGCACTTAGACTACATCCGGTACCCGAACGCTTCCTGGGGCTACTCCCGTGGAGCGCTCGACATGTTCAGGATCGAGGTGGATCGGGAACTCCCGGCCGAAGATCGACGGGACATGAGCGAGCGACTGAAGGAAAATCCCCTTGTCTACACGCGTCGCTACCCCATCCGGTGGGGGGCTTTCCGACGACGGGCCGTGACCCGCATGGTGGAGCAGGTGTCGGGTGCGGTGCGAGCCGCGCGTCCCGGCGCGACCCTGTCTGCCGCCGTGTTCCCCGACATCGCCTTGGCGCGCGACGACAAGATGCAGGAGTGGCCCGAATGGATGGCGCGCGGCTGGCTCGACGTCGCGTGCCCGATGAATTATGCGACGACAGGTGAGCGGGCGGCGTTCGACCTCCGTACCCATGCGGGGGTAGGGGCCCGGGGCCCCGGCCGTGTCTGGATGGGCGTGGGAGCGCATCGCCTCTCCGTGGAGGAGACCGTGGCGCGCATCAGATTCGCCCGAGCTGCCGGCGCCAACGGCGTCGTCCTGTTTTCCCACGGCGGGCTCCAGTCGCAGAGAGGGGCGGTCGCGACGCTGCGGCAGGAGGTGTTCAATCCTCCGCCGCGCGTCGAACGAAACTGAGCGCTGGCCGCGTGGCCGACCTCTATGCGTTGCGGCAAACGCGACAATAGGTCGTGCGCGTTGACCAGCAACCCGTACCTTCTACCAGCACGGTGCGGGTAACGGCCCGCCCGGTTGCAGCCTGTCCCGGGCACGAGCTCTCGGATCTCGCGGGTCACCGTGCAGCCCAACCCCACGAAGAGGGCAACGCTCATCCCGCGACCCATTCCGCGAACACAATATGCTTGAGATAAGGGGCTTAGGTGCACCTCATGCATCGCGAAGGCTGGCGCTGGAGAGGGCAAGAAGGCCATTCGTGTCCTTTCGTAGGGATCGGATTCTCCTGAGGAGAGCAGGAAATCCCTCCCGGAACATTAATCCCAAGTTCCCGGTGTCCGGTCCGAGGCTCTATCTCGACGATTCCCTTCCCTTCCTTGTGAACCAGGAAGCACCCC
>JABSRK010000238.1 GCA_013213915.1 Planctomycetota bacterium | reverse complement strand
GACATCCAGAATCTGGTCCCGGATCTCTGGGTCAGCCCGCAGAAGCAGGCGGCCATCCTGTCGCACGAGGGTGATGCGTCCGGTGCGTGCCAACATCTCGCTGACGTATTCGCGAACCTCCTTGGGCACCCCGGTCACCGAGTGCGCCTCCAGGAATGTCGCGATCGAAGCCTCGTCCATGCCGCCAAACGAAGCATTCCACAAGGACAGGGACGTCAGCTTGTACGTATGCAGGTGCTCCGGACTCTTCACGAGCTCCGCGAACCGACCGAGTCCCACGCGCACCTCCTCCGCACCGTCAGCGTGGAGGTCCAGTAGAACCGATCGGTCCCGCTGCACGATCAGGGGTCGCCGTTCCTTGTTACTTGCTTCCGACTTCAACTACCGGACTCCGCGTTGCTCTCCCCCGCTCTCCCCCGCTCCCTCCCGCTCCCGGGCTGTAGCTCACCCGCAAGGATTCTCCCCGTCCATGACGTCGGATGGGAAGCCACGTCTTCAGGTGTGCCCGCCGCGATGACCTCCCCGCCGCCGTCCCCGCCCTCAGGGCCGAGATCGATGATCCAATCCGCGCCCTTGATGACGTCCAGGTTGTGCTCGATGACCACCACCGTGTGGCCGTGGTCGACCAGCCGGTGAAGGACCTCCATGAGACGCACAACGTCATCGAAGTGGAGGCCAGTCGTCGGTTCGTCCAGCAGGTAGAGGACCTTTCCCCTTACCCGCCGGCCGAGTTCCCGTGCCAACTTGATTCGCTGGGCCTCCCCACCCGACAACGTCGTCGCGGACTGACCCAGATTCATGTAACCCAAGCCAACATCCTGTAGGAGTTGGAGCGGCGTGGCAACCCGCCGATGATTCTCGAAGAACGCTCGGGCTTCGCTCACCTCCATCTCGAGGATGTCGGCGATGGTCTTGCCGCGGTACTCGACGGCGAGCGTCTCCCTGTTGTAACGACGCCCTTTGCAATCGTCGCACGTCACCCAGACATCGGGGAGAAAATGCATCTCCACCTTGATGCTGCCCCTTCCTTCGCAGGCTGCACAGCGTCCGGCGGGAGTGTTGAAAGAAAAGCGCCCCGGGCCGTAACCACGCATTTGCGCGAGCGGCGCCTTCGCCATGATGCCCCGCACCACGTCCAGGATCTTCACATAACTCGCGGGGTTGCTGCGGGGCGAAACGCCGATGGGGCTCTGGTCGACAATGACGCAGTCCGCCAACTTCCTCGCGCCCTTGATGGACCCGAGATTGCCGGGCTTGCGGCCTCCGTCACCGAGCTGTGACTCCATCGCCGGAGCGAGCGTGTCCATCACCAGGCTCGACTTCCCCGAGCCCGACACCCCCGTCACGCAGACGAGCGATCCCAGAGGAATGTCCACGGCCACCGATTTCAGGTTGTTCGTCGTGGCACCCTTCAAGGCGATGCTCCCCGCCGAGGTACGACGCGCACGGCGCGGCGCGGCGCATTTGCGCCCCGTCACGTAGTCGGCTGTCAGCCCATCAGCCTGGTCAAGCCCCGCACGCTCTCCCTGATAAACCACCTCGCCCCCATGTTTGCCTGCCCCTGGACCGAGATCGACGATCCAATCCGCCGCGTCGATGGTGTCCCTGTCGTGCTCCACCACGACAACGCTGTTTCCGAGGTCACGCAGGTCTTTCAGCGTCGCGAGGAGGCGGTCGGTATCACGTTGGTGAAGTCCGATGGTCGGTTCGTCGAGGACGTAGATGACCCCGGTCAGGCGATTGCCGATCTGCGTGGCGAGACGGATACGCTGAGCTTCCCCGCCCGATAGCGTGGCGGCGGTGCGTGACAGGTTCAGGTACTCGAGGCCAACTGCCTCGAGGAACCCAAGCCGATTCGTCAGTTCCTTCAAGATCTGCTCAGCGACGTCAGCGTCGGGGCCTCGGAACTTCAGACCGAGAACCCACGCGCGAGCCTCTTGCACCGTCATGCGACCCACGTCGCTGAGGGAGCAATCGCCGACGGTAACGGCGCGGTACGCGGGTTTCAGCCGTGCCCCCTCGCAACCGGGACACACATCACGACGCATCAGCGGGTCAAGCTGGTCGATCCACCATGCGTTCGACGACGTGCGATGCCATTCCTCTATGTACCGGCAGAAGCCCTTCCACCTGACCTCCATCTCCCAGGTCGCCTCGCGGTTTCGGCCCCGGGACTCCCATTGCATGGACACACGGTCGTCGCCGCCGTAGAGAATCGCGCGCTTCACCTCCTGCGGCAAGTCCTTCCATGGACCGTCGATGTCAGCACCCATCTCATCGCACATGGTCTCGACAACACCGCGGAAGTAGCCATCGCCGCGCGCCAGGAAATCACCCGGCCGAGAAACGAACGCTCCATCGAACAGCGGCTTATCCGGACGCACGATCAGCCGGTCCGCGTCGCATGTCAGCGTGACGCCGAGTCCATGACAGTCCTCGCACGCGCCGACGTGGCTGTTGAAGCTGAACATGCGCGGGGCAAGCTCCTCCTGGAGCAGGAAGCCGTGTTCGGCGCAGCCGGGGAGTTCGCTCAGCATCCGTCGCGCGCCGTCCACAGACTCGAACGCCGCGACGCCGTAGCCGCGCGCGTACGCCTGCCCGATCGAGTCGAGCACCCGCGTCCGCGCGGACGGCTTGAGTTGGACTCGATCGACGACGAGCCAGATCTCGCGCTTTTTGGACAGCGCCGGGAGCTTCTCTCCCAGCTTCAACTCCGCTCCGTCGATCAACAGCCGGCGGAAGCCCGCCTCTTTCAGCTCACCGGCGAGCGCCTTCAGTTGCGTCGGCTTCTTGAGGAGCGTCCCGTGGTCGAGCCCCTTTACGTACAACGGCGCCAGGACCCGGCCCTTAGCATCGGGGAGCGCCTTCCGCAGCGACCTCCACGCTTGATCGGGCGCGAAGCTCTGGGCAACCCCGCCACAAGTGGGGCAATGAGGAACACCCAAGCGCGCGTAGAGGAGTCGCAGGTAATCCTGAATCTCGGTGGTCGTCGCGACGGTCGAACGCGGGTTGCGACTCGCCGTCTTCTGGTCGATGGCGATGGCGGGCGCCAGCCCCGAGATGCTGTCCAGCGGCGGGCGCTCCAGACGCCCCAAGAACTGTCTTGCATACGTCGACAGGCATTCGACGAACCGCCGCTGGCCTTCCGCAAACAGGGTGTCGAACGCGAGCGACGTCTTTCCCGATCCCGAGGGCCCGGTGACGACGCTCAGCTTGCCGGCCGGGAAACGTACGTCCACACGCTTCAGGTTGTGCATCGCCGCACCCGTGATGCAGATGTCACCATCGAGAGCCCGGTCCGCGAGCGATTTTCGTCTCCTGGCCCGGCGCGGCGCTCTCTTGGGGGACAACAGTTGTTTCAGGACCTGCCCCGTGTAGCTCCGCTGCTCCGCGAGGACGCCGTCGAACGGCCCGGCGTACACGAGCTCACCGCCCCCGTCGCCACCCTCAGGCCCGAGATCGACGATCCAGTCGGCGCACTTCACGACGTCGAGATTGTGCTCGATGACGACGACCGTGTTGCCCTTGTCCACGAGCGCCTGCAGGGCGTCCAGCAGACGTCTGATATCGACGAAGTGCAGCCCCGTCGTCGGCTCATCCAGCAAGTAGAGCGTGCGGCCGGTCGGCGGGCGGTGGAGCTGGCTCGCCAACTTCACCCGTTGTGCCTCGCCGCCCGACAACGTCGTGCTCGGCTGGCCGACCCTCATGTAACCAAGCCCTACTCGTTGCAGGGTGTCGAGGACGCGCACGATCTTGGGGTGGTTCTTGAAGAACTCGAGGGCCTCCTCGATTGGCATCTCGAGGACATCGTTGACGCTCTTCTCGCGATATCGGACCTCGAGCGTTTCGGGATTGAAGCGCCGGCTGCCGCACTCCTCACACGGGACGGTCACATCCGCGAGGAACTGCATCTCGACGACCTTCACACCCGCTCCGCGGCACTCCTCGCAGCGGCCTCCCTTCACGTTGAAGGAGAAACGGCCCTTCTTGTAGCCCCGCGCTTTCGCCTCGGGCAGGCTGGCGAACAGGTCTCGGATCAAGCCGAACACCTTGGTGTAAGTCCCTGGATTCGACCGCGGCGTGCGGCCAATGGGCGACTGGTCGATCTCGATCACCTTGTCGAGGTGCTCCAACCCTTCGACCGCGTCGTGAGCGCCGGGAACCTGTTCGGCTTTGTGGAAGACCCGCGCTAGCTCGCGCTTGAGGATGAGGTCGATGAGGGTGCTCTTCCCGGAGCCCGACACGCCAGTCACACAAACCAACTGCCCCGGCGGGAAAGGCACGTCGATACCCTTCAGGTTGTGGGCCCGCGCCCCTCTCACGACAATGCGGCGGTCGTCCGCCTCACGCCGCGTCGCCGGTACGGGGATCTCCTCCTTCCGAGCGAGGAACTGCCCGGTAATCGACGCCTTCGACCGCTTGATCTGCGAGGGGGTCCCGGCCGCGACGAGGCGCCCACCGTGCGCGCCCGCGCCCGGTCCAACGTCAACGACCCAGTCAGACGCCTGGATCGTCTCCTCGTCGTGCTCGACCACCAGAACAGTGTTGCCGGCGTCCCGAAGCTGCTCGAGGGTCTGGATGAGCCGGAGGTTGTCGCGTTGGTGCAATCCGATCGACGGCTCATCGAGTACATAGAGGATCCCGCGGAGCCCCGACCCAACCTGAGTGGCGAGGCGTATCCGCTGGGATTCCCCACCCGACAGGGTCGCTGCGCTCCGATGCACCGCCAGGTAGCCGAGCCCGACCCGATCGAGGAACTCGAGCCGCACCTTGAGTTCACGCAGCAGGCGCTCACCGATCGTCCGCTCTGCCCCAGCCAGGCTCACACCGTCCACGAACGCAAACAAATCTGACACGGCCATGGAGGACAGCTCTCCGATGGACGCACCCCGGAAGCGGACCCCCCGCGCCTCGGGACGCAGCCGGGTGCCCTCGCACTCTGGACATGCCGCAGGCGCAAGGAACTTCTCGAGGGATCGCGTGCGCCTGTCTTTGTATTGCTGGCGGATGATCGGGATCACCCCGCGCCAGATCCGCCTCTCCTTGCGCTCGTACTTGAGCTTCTTGCCCTGATACCGGATCTCGAGCGGGACGCGCCGCTTGTCATTCCCCCACAAGATGACTTTCTTCTGTCGGTCGGTCAGCTTCTTCCACGGCTTGTCACGCGGAACCCTGAAGAAATCGCAGACCTGCACAAGCACCTGCGGGCGCATCTGTCGACGCAAGGCGAATCCGCCCTTGGCGGACGCGATCACCGCACCGCCATCGACCGTCTTGTCCACGTCGATGATCAAGCGCTCATCGACATCCCGATCTTGACCGAGGCCGTCACAGCGGGGACAGGCGCCGTGCGGACTATTGAACGAGAACAGACGCGGCTCCAACTCCACGATGTCGATCTCGCAACGACGACAAGAGAGGCTCGAAGAGAACGCCTCCTGGGTGTTTCCGCGCGTGACCGAGCACTGCCCCTTTCCCAACCTGAAGCCCTGCTCCACCGCCTCGGTCAGCCGACCACGTTTGACCTTGCTGACCTTCACACGATCGAGGATCACCTCGATCGTGTGTCGCTCGTAGCGCGCAAGCTTGATCGGCTCGTCCAGCCGCCTCACCTCACCGTCGATACGCGCGCGGACGTAGCCCTTGGACCGCAACTCCTCCAGTTCCTTCCTGTATTCACCCTTGCGGTCGTGAACGATGGGCGAGAGCACCATCACCGCCTCGCCGGCGTAACCCGCTAGGATGCGATCAACGACCTGATCCGGCGTCTGCGCGCTGATGGGGTCATCGCAGCTCGGGCAGTGGGGCGTTCCGAGTCGGGCGAACAAGAGGCGCAGATGGTCGGTGACCTCCGTGATGG
>JABSRK010000237.1 GCA_013213915.1 Planctomycetota bacterium | reverse complement strand
CAGCAATCGCTTCGCGCCCAGCCATGTTCCACGGATCGACCCGTGCGTGCGCAGTGCATTGATCATGTACTGGCTGCAGGACGGTTCGAAACGGCAGCGTGGTGGGAGGACCGGGGCGACCGTCCACTGGTAGATGCGCACCAGCAGGATGAGCGGGTGACGCATCACTGGGCGCGCTCCTGGCGTTTCCTGATGGTTGCGGCGAGGCTCCGGAGTGATCGTTGCACGTCGGCTGTGCGCCTTGAGCGCGCCTGATCCAGGGGGATCACCACGAGATCCAGGCTGTCGGGGAACAGGCCGGGTTCCTTACGCCACGCGGCGCGAATGACGCGCTTGATGCGGTTCCTGGCCACGGCGTTTCCGAGTCGACGGCCGACGGCGAGGCCGAGCCGAGTAGGGGAACCTCGGTCTCGTGACGCGTATCCGATGCGGAGGACGGCGTCACGGACCTGGCGTCCGGCCATGCGGATATGGATGAACTCCTGGCGCCGCCGCACCCGTAGGGCTTTCGGCAGGCTGTGCCGCGTCATGCTCTCTACTTCCCGTTCCGGCGCTCGGTGAGCTTGCGTTCGAATTCGCTCTTCATGCGGTACGCGCGGTGGATGTTGTCGTCCGCTTGGAGGTGTTGCTCGGCGCAGATACGGATGTACTGATCCAGGTTCCGGATCGCGAACTCGAACTGGCCGAGCTCACCTTTGCATTGGGCCATCTTGACGAGGATGTGCAGGCTCTCGGGCTCGAGGACCCGGGCTTCATGCAGGTAGGACAACGCTGAGACGAAGTGCTTCTTCGCGTTCTTGCGCGCGTGGGTACGCAGGCTGTCCGACTTCTCCGTGTCGGCTTCGATCTGACGTTGTTTCGCGCCGTCGTCGAAGTGGATGTTCCCGAGCCGCACCAGAACCGCTGCCCGCTTCTTGTTAGCGGACGCTATCTTCCCGTCGTACTGCTGGAGCACGAACCGTTTGCGGCTTGAGTTTCCCGGCTTTTCGACCTCAGTCTCGCGGTTCTTCTCATGAACTGCGACGCTGTTGCGGGCGACCTCCAGGTAGGCCTTGAAGTGCTTCTCGGCCGCCACGTGCTTCCCCCCTCCGGCGAGGACCTCGGCGTAGTTGAGCGATGCCCTCTCCGATGGGTTCTCCATCGCGCAGAGCTTGTCCAGTAGCGAGCTCGCCTGGAGCACGTTGGCGAGATTTCGCGCGTCCAGGTCGTTGCGCGCGGACGCGAATTTCGTGATGCGTGCGTCGCCCGGCGGCAGGGAGGCGAGACGCTGCGCGAAGATCCGTGACTCCATGCGGTCGCAGTCACTGAGGGCGCGATGGGTCATGGCAAGGATGAGCGCGGCTTGCCACTGGCGCACGGGCGCGTTCGCGGCGGCGCGGGTGTCGGCTTCGATGGAGCCGTCCCAGAGTTCCCGAACCGCGGCCTCGGCGCGCTGCAGTCTCTGCCGGCCGCCCTTCAGGTCGCCGAGGTCGATGCTCAGGTTGCCGATGTGGAAATCACACGACGCGACGCCCAGCCGGGCCATCCAGTTGTCTTCGAGCTTCAACTGGTTCGCCCACTGCTGCCTGGCCTTTGCGTAATGTTCGCCGCCGAAGTACTCCTTGGCGTTCTGGCTGTAGTACGCGGCGTCGAAGTGCAGCTCGTTGTCATCCCGCACCGGTTGGGGATCGGCATCGGGATACAGGTACGCACAACTCGCCAGGAGGAGACAGGATGCGATGAGCGCGCCGCCGCGGCGGCGCTGCAAGCGGGTCTTCACAAGCATGGGGAGGGACTCCCTTTTCTCTCCAGTGGACCCGGAGGAGAGGGTCCAGCAGGGAATCGTAGGGACCGATTCCGCAAGGTTCAAGGCCCCGGTGGTTTAGGTGCGTTTAGCAGCCTGTCCAGCCGGTTCTGATCGGACTGGATCCGCAGGCTCCGGTGGTTTGCCAGCTGGACCTGACCCGGCTTGGCCCCCCGGAACTTGGAGACATATTTGCAGCGGGTCCGGTGGACCTCCACCCGGCCTCCCCTGGCCTGAGAGAAGTGGACGGCGAGGACAGCGGCGTCCAGGAGGGTCTCGGGGGGGAGATCGTCTCCGGTGAAGCGAATGACCACGTGGGAGCCCGCGTAATTGGCGACGTGCAGCCAGTGCTCGTTGCCCTTGGCCGTGCGCAGCGACAGCTCGTCGTTGTCGGACGCCGTTCGTCCCACCCGCATCTCGATCCCGTCCTTGGAGACGAATCGCCTGTAGGGCTTGCGGCGTTCCTGAACCGCCTTGCGTCTCGAGGGGAGGAGCGCCCCCTTGGGTACGGACTCGGGCTTCGCCCAGCCGTTGCCGACGGCTTGCTGGTGAAACGCGACGATCGTGTCGAGGTCAGCGGCTCCCTCTACGGCGGCGATCATGGCGTCGATTGCGAGGGCGCGCTCCTCGGCGTTACCGAGACGGGCTGCGACCTTGGGCAGCGACTTGTCGTACTTCTTTGCCTGCTTGAAGTAACGGTTCATCGTGTCGAGCGGCGATTCGGTGGGTTCGAGGGATACGGTGACGTCGACACCCTCGCCGTCGCTCCAGTCGGTTAGGGTCGCTTCGGTCGCGCCCTTGGAGATCACGTCCAGGTTTTGTTTGAGGAGCTCAGCCCAGCGACGCAGTTGATCGGCTCGTGTCGCGTCGTCGAGCTCTCGTTGGAGATTGGCGACGAGGCGGCGTTCTTTCTTGGCGCGTCGTCGCAGATCGGACAGCAGACGTGCACCGAGCCGTTGCTCCTTCGACGCGGTCTCCCGAGGCGCGGCCCATGCTTCGAGGGCGGCCGAGAGGTCGGGCGTATCGGGGTCGTCGAGAAAGGCGAACGGCGCCGGTCCGGGGGCGTCCACGCGTCCGCCGACGGTCGGTGCGGACCAGATGCCTCCGTGCTTGATCTGGGGGCGCGAACCGCCACCCCGCCGTAGCACGCCGAGGATCTTCAGCGTCCCGTCGGTGAGAATGAGGTTGCGGCTATTCGGGAATAGCTCGACGAACAGCAGACGTTCTTCCGCACGGTCATCACGACGGACCTCGATCGCGATGCGTACGATGCGTTCGTCGGGAAGGGCGCTGACCTCCTTCACCCGGCCGCCGGTGAGTTCCTTTCGGAGGACCTCGACCAGGGGGAACGGCTTCGCAGGCCCGGGATGGGCCGCCGTCGTCAAGTGTAGGCGGGGGAGATCTTGCTCGAGGGCGATCAGGAGGCGGGCTTTCCCCGGCGCGCCAAACGCCTCCAGGACAAAGCGCTCTGGCCCCGGACCGCCCACCTTCTGGATGCGACTATCGAACAGGGCGGCGGCGGCTTCCTTCGCGAGCCGCGCGATCTCGGCGGCGCTCAGCATTGACAGGGTGCGCGGCTCAGGCGAGCTCCTCGGCAGCATCGTAGCGCCAGCCGAGGTTGGCGGGCGTCCACTCCAGGATCTCGCCGGCGCCAAAGAACAGTCCGAGCTCTCGTTCGGCCGCCTCCGGCGAATCCGACCCGTGGATGAGGTTGAACGACGTGCTCACACCGAAGTCGCCGCGGATGGTGCCCGGCTCGGCGTTCGGGCCGAACGTTGCGCCCATCATCTTGCGACAGATCCCAATGGCGCCCACGCCGCGGACAGCGAACGCCACCACCGGCGATGACGTCATGAACCGGACAAGTCCGTCGTAGAACGGTTTCTCCGCATGATCCTTGTAATGCTCTGCCGCGAGTTCCTGCGAGATGGTCATCATCTTCATCCCAACGATTTGCAGGCCCTTGCGCTCGAAGCGCCCGACGATCTCGCCGACGAGGCCACGCTGTACGCCGTCGGGCTTCACGATGAGGAGGGTGGTGTCCATGCGGTATGTTCTCCTCCCGGATGGTAGGACGCCAGGGAGCTGATTTCACCCGTCCTTCTTGCCGAGGAGGGCGGCGATCTGCTTCTCGATCTCGTCCAACTTCTTCGCCAGCCCCCGATGTCCGGACTTCAGGAGGGCAACACGGTCGCGCAGGGCGTTCAGGCGCTGGGCCAGCCTCTCCTCCTCGACGCTCAGGGCGGTCTGCTCCTCGGCGCTGCTCGCGGCCTTGGCCTTGGCGGCGGTGATGGCGCCGTCGAGGTCCGTCTGGCGGGCCTCGAGCGCGGCGAGCTCCGTGGCCTTTGCGGCGATCGCGGCCGTAGTCTCTGCGACCTTTGCTGCGCTTGCGGCGAGGGCCTCGGTGGCGGCCTTTTCCGCGGCTTCCGCGTCGCTTTTGCGCTTGGCCGCTTCGGCGAGCGCGAACTCCGCGGCGTCGACCAGGGGACGGAGAGCGGCGAGTTGGGACGCGAGCTTGTTCGCCCGGTCCTCCTCGGCTGCCACGAGGGGTTCGTAGGTCGCGGTGCGACGTTTGGCTTCGTGGAATCGGACCACGAGTCCAAAGACGTCGTTCTCGGCGTTGAGGGTCGCCATGGACGTCTCTGCTGTGACGGCCAGGCTCGTTTCCTTGGTAGCGGTGCACGCGCCGAGGACACACACGGCGACGAGAAGATTGACGGTTCGGGCCATGCGCTGATGTTAGCTGCAAACCGGTCCCTCTGGTGCGGCAACATGGTTCGCGCCAGGGGGCAAGATGCCGCATCAGTACCGCGCGTAAGCTATTGACAGGGCTCGAGTTCGTCGCCGCTTGTCAGGTCTGGGGCCGCTGCTATAGTTCGCGCGGATTGCCGGGTACATCACGATGACGACGCCCGAGCGCGCACCTCTTGCCGGACTGGCTTACACGGGGGTGGGCTTCAGTTTCGCGGCGATCGTCGGCGGGATGGCCCTGCTCGGTCACTTGGCTGACGGGTGGCTGGGGACGGAGCCCTGGCTCCTGGTCTTGCTGGCCATGGTCGGCGTCGCGTACGCCACCGTGGACCTCATCCGTACCGTGAACGCTATCGAGCGTCGCAAGAAGGACACGGACAGATGAGGCGGCTGCGGCTGGGACGCTACCTCGTCGGATGGGTCCTGGCTCTTGGGCTGGGCCTGCTCGTGGGGGAGTTGCTCGGGGCGCAGGCTGACGATGTCGGCCGCTTCCGTGCCTCGGTTGCCTCGGCGCTGTTGGTGGTCGGTATTGCGGACCTGGCGGTCTACGTGACGGTCGCGCGCGGCCTCATCATCGATCCTGAGAAGTTCATCGTGAGCTGGGGGCTTTCGGTCCTCGGAAAGTTCACCTGGATTGGCGTGATGGGACTGGTCGTGATCACGACGGGTGCCGTGGCGCGCGAGGTCTTTCTCCTCGCCATGGCAGCGACGTTTCCGGTCCTAACGGCCCACCAGGTGGTTCGCCTGGTGAAGCTCGCGGATGCGGAGAGAACGAAGAAGGCACCGTAGGTCCGGAGAACTGTGGATGTGGCCTTTCCTCGCGGAAGGTGACAAGAATGCAACCCAGGTCGATAGGGCGTTCCATCACGCCCTGGTCCATCACCTGGGTGGTCATCCGATCCTCACCAACGCGTTGGTGATGATGGGGATCGCCGCTGCGCTCATCCTGTTCATCACCGTGGCCATCGACAGGCGCTCGTTCGTGCCTCGCGGCGTCTTTCGTAATGCGATGGAGAGCATCGCGCTGTTCATCCGTAACATGACGCGCGACGCCCATCTCCCGGACAAGTTCGTCCCCCTGTTCGCGACCTTCTTCCTGTTCATCCTGACGATGAACCTGCTCGGCATGATCCCGATTCCGGTGATCGCACATACGCCCACGTCCACCATGTGGGTGGCCGTGGCGCTGGCGTCGTGCGTGCTCCTCGTCTCGACCCTCAGTGGCTTCGTCTACCACGGAGTGGGTGGGTTCGCGAAGCTGTTCGTTCCCGGCGGTCTGCCGAGCGTGCTGGTGCCACCGCTGTTCGTCCTCGAGTTCGTCGGCTACT
>JABSRK010000236.1 GCA_013213915.1 Planctomycetota bacterium | reverse complement strand
CCGTGAGCGACCGGCGGACGTGGTCATCACCGATCTCGGCATGGTCCCCATGACCGGATGGGACGTGGCGCGCGAGGTGAAGCGGCTGGAGCCCCGGACACCGGTGATCCTGGTCACGGGATGGGGCGGCGAGATTGATCAGGCGACGGCGCGTCGCAACCAGGTGGACCTGCTGCTGAACAAGCCGTTCGACCTCAAGCGGGTGGTGGCGTCCGTGAAGGAGGCCGTACACCGCCGCGATGCCGCCGTCGGCCAACCCGAGGGCCGGTGAGCGGCGATCGCGCGGTGGGACCTACTGGATCGAGTCTTCGATGATCGGTCCGAAGGGGACCAGGGGCGAGAGCGCGAATTGACCGTACGTGGTCATCACCGCGGCCGCCATCATGGGCGTCCAGCCGTACAGCGCCGGGTCGGATGGAACCGGAACACGCCCGTACCAGAGCGATCCCCGCACCTTCTGGTGATGGATCATCAGCGGTGTGATGAGGGGGACGGCGAAGGTGTGTCCGCCGAATACGATGGTGCCCGCGCCGGGGTCACCAAGCAGGAACCAGACGTCTCCGCCTTCGGCGACGTTCTGGAGAGTAATGAGGCAGGGGTGATTGCCTCCGGAAACCACGGGACCAGGCTGCGTGAACAGGCTGACCCCGGGGGCCTGTGTCTGGGCTCCGGCCCGAACTGCACCGAGAGCCAAGCACAGGATCACGAGGATCCAGGAACGCTTCATGCTCGACTCCAAACGTGGCCGCTCCGATACGGGTGGTAAATGGTCGCTGTCCAGGGTGAGAGTCCGGAACAACGACCCCCGCTTCGGGGAGACCGGCGAACAGTGTACGCCTGGGGTAGGCTCCCGCCAGATAAAACTCCTGTTGCCGCAGTGACTTGTGACGATTGCACACGGGGACAGTTGTCGGTGTGGGCATGCGAGCCGCGCATGACGTACAAAGAGGAGCAAGCGGACCCCCGGGGTCCACGAGACATGGCGATGCGCAGCGCAAGAATGGCCCTGATGCTCCTGGGTCTGATCTGGACGGCCCCGGCTCAAGGTCCCGGCGGCCAGCACGAGGCGTACTTCCCGCCCCCATCGTCGCCATCCCATGTCCCCAACCGGGGGCGAGAGTTCACCAACATCCTGCGCCAGCTTCGCAAGGGGTCGGGACCGGATCGTCTCGAGGTTCGCTCCGAGCTCATGGGCCGGGTGGACTACTACCTGGCCGAGATGCTGCCGGAGCTGAAGGCCGGGAAGGGCAACCACTTCGTCCAGCGGCAGGTGTGCCTGGTGCTCATGCAAGTGGGGGACGATCGCGCCTCGCGGGCGCTGCAAGATCTGGTCCTCGGTGGAAAGCGGGGCGCCCGAGGACTCGCAGGATTGGCGCTCGGGCGTTTGCACGACCCATCCGCGGTCAAGGCTCTTCGCCACCTGATGGACGACTCCGATCCGCGCTCCAAGCTCATGGCGTATCTGGCGCTCGGGAGGATCGGCGGCGCCGCTGCGACCAAGATCCTGCTCAAGCGGCTGCGTGACGGGCCGCCGACGCGGGAGCGGGAGGCGCTTGCTTTGGCGCTGGGACTCACGGGTTCTGCCGATGTGGGCGTTCCGCTGCGTCGCCTGCTCCGCCAGAACAAGGATGGCTTGCGACGGGCGGCGGCCATCGCGGCTGGATACCTGGCCCAGGATCTCGCGGCGCCGCTTCTCATCCCTCGGGCGGTCCGTCGCACGGAGGAAGACAAGCAGGTCCGCGTCATCGCGTTGCGTGGGATCGCGCGCATGTCGGCTGATCCGGACGCCTTCGCGGCGTTGTCGAAGTGGCGACCCGAGCAGATCTCCGACGCTGACGAGGAGGCCGCGTGGGTTTTCGCCCTCGCGGCCCTCGGTGGTGAGCGCGTGCTCGGCAGCTTGAAGCAGTGGTGGGAAACCAGCCCTCGCGAGGAGGTTCGTTCAGCCTGCGCCGCTGCGACCATACTGGTGGGTGGTCGCAAGGCTGGCGAGCTAGCCGCCTTCATGCAGAAGGACAACAAGGACCGGGTTGTTCGCGCGTCCTTGCTGGCGACGGTGGCGCATGCGCAGCGCAACGGCGAGGCACCGGCATTCATGGTCTGGTCCACCAACTCCGACGAGAAGATCCGACGGATCGCCCTCTGCGGTGACGTCTATCGCTACGGAGAGGGGGCCCGCAAGCGCCTGGAGCTCTACCTCGATCCCGAGTTCAAGGATGATGTTCGTAAGCTGGCCCTCCAGTTGTTGAAGGAGCTTGACGGTGATGAGGCCGCTACACGGCGCATCTGCCGCGCGCGCCTCCAGCGTCTCCTCGACGAGGAGGGGCTGGCCCCGTCGTGGAATCTGAACCTCTCGGCGAACAAGCACATCTATCGTGTGCTCGACCTCGAGAATGCGATCATCCGTCGCGGGGCGGGCCTCTCGGGCAACCCCGATCGGGGGACGGGTGCCGCCGCGCTGTCGCCGACGCAGGAGGAAGAAGACCTGCGTCGCCACCTCGATCGCTTCCCCTACCTCGACCTGCGCCGCGCTGTCGAGATGCCGGATACATGGACGTCTTCCTTCTGATCCGGCGCTATCTTCGGACGCGGCGGATCGCGCTGGTAGCCGCGTTGTTCGTCGCCATCGCCGTGGCTGCCATGATTCTGATCACCTCGGTGATGGACGGTTTTCGCCACCGCATCCACACCAAGGTTCGAGGTGTGGAGCCCGATCTCACGTTTCGGATGAAGAAGCCGCCTCGCGATCACTTTGAGCAGGTCGCGGAGATGCTCGCCGGGCAGATGGACAAGAAGGGCGGCGTGATCGCTGCGCTGGCGCCTCGCCTCGTGAGCGTGGGCTTCCTGTTCTCGAGAGTCGAGCAGGCCCGAGGACCCGTCGAATATCGCAAGGGAGTCGAGATCCTGGGGGTGGACTGGGAGCGCACGTGGGACGTGATTCCGCTGGAGCGGATCATCGGGGATTGCAAGAACCCGTTCATGAAATTCCAGGGGGAGCTCAGCGAGACGCGCGACGTCTTCAGGGAGGAGGCCGTCCCCGGGGTGCTCGTCGGCGAGGCCCTGGCGAAGAACCTCCGCTTGACGACCCTGCCCAAGATGTTCTCGGAGCACCCGGACGGCGGCGCCACCGTCAATATCGGTTTCACGAATGACGTCACCAACGTCACCGGTCGCCTGGTCCCCGTGCCAGGTCCCGAGGAGGCGTGGCGTGTGGACGGCGCCAATCTCGGCTGCCGGGTTGCGGGCGTGTTCGATTCCGGACGCGACGATTTTGACGGTGTTCACATCATCATGGACCGGTGGGAGTTGCACTCGCTGCGCTACGGCGATGGGTCCGACCGGCCGGACTGCACGACCGTACACGCCAAGGTGATACCGGAGGAGAGGGCGCGAATTGACGAGATCAAGGCGGAGCTGGCGGCGCGGTTTCCCCAACTGGAGGTGGAGAGCTGGAAGGACCGGACCCGCGGCCTCATGGACGCGCTCGACGTCGAGAAGCGCACCATGGCGCTGGTGCTCGGATTCATCGTGGTGTTGGCCATCTGTCTGATCTTCGGCCTGCTCTACATGATGGTCGTGGAGAAGACACGCGATGTCGGGGTCTTGCGCAGCATGGGATTCTCCGGCCGCCGGGTGATCGCGTTGTTCGTCGCCTATGGCACCATGCTGGGCCTTCTGGGCAGCGCCGTCGGCGCTGCCCTGGGCGTGTGGCTTGTTCAGGATCTGAACTGGGTGATGGAGAAGCTGGGTATCGAGGTGTTCAATCCTGCCGTGCCCTACCGGTTCCACACCATCCCGACCATCCTGGATCCGGGCCAGGTGATGTTTATCTGTGGTGGGACGGTGGTCATGGCGATGATCGCCGGCGCAGTAGCCGCGCTCAAGGCATCCGTTATCGACCCCGTCCGTTGCCTGAGATACGAATGACCGAAGCCGACGACGTACTCCTGGTGGTGAGGGGCGTCACCAAGAGCTTCAAGCTTGGTCGACGCTCCATCGAGGTGCTGAATGGCATCGACCTCGACGTGCGCGAGGGCGACTTCGTGGCCATTCGCGGCTCTTCGGGGGCGGGCAAGAGTACCCTCCTGCACATCCTGGGTTTGCTGGACCGTCCAGACGCGGGGACCGTTGTGTACGACGGGCGCGACGTGTCGGCGGCGAGCGAGGCGAGCCGCACGAAGCTGCGTGCGACTGAATTCGCGTTTGTATTTCAGTTCTACTACCTGCTTCCTGAGTTCACGGCGCTCGAGAACGTGTGCATCCCGGCGGTGATCGCGGGGGCGAGGAGTCGGGTGGGAGTCAGAGGGCGCGCCGAACGCAAGGCCCGTGCGGCGGAGCTGCTCGGGCGTGTGGGGCTCTCTCACCGGGTCGATCACCAGCCCAACCAGCTATCCGGCGGTGAACGCCAGCGTGTCGCGATCGCGCGGGCGCTCATGAACCAGCCGCGCATCGTGTTCTGTGACGAGCCGACGGGCAATCTCGATTCGAAGAGCGCCGCTGGCATTCACGCGCTTCTCCAGGAACTCAACGAGGAGCTGAAGCAGACCATCGTCGTGGTGACCCACGAGCCGGTGATGGCTTCGGTGGCTCGGACGCGGCTCGTCATGATCGATGGGAAGATGGCGGAGGGCGACTGACCGGTGTCCCTGCTTGGGATGAGCCTCCGTTACCTGCGGACGCGACGAGTCGCGCTGGTCGCGATCTTGGCGATCGCCCTCGGGGTCACCGCCATGATCGTCACGACGGCGCTCATGGACGGCGTGCAGAGGTTCCTTCGCGATCACTTCAAGGGGACGAACGCGGATATCCGGGTCGAGCATTCGTCGGCGCGATCGGGGCAGGTCCAGCACTGGACGGGGCTCGAGGCCCTGCTCGAGGGCGAGCTCCAGGAGAACGGCGGCGAGATCGTGGCCATGGCGCCCCGCATGGTCACTCCCGCGTTGGCGCTGCCGGGTGATCGGCCGCGCCCGGAGATCGAGGACCGGACGCGCGGCATCCTGCTCGTGGGAATCGACTTCGAGTTGGAGCGCAAGGTGACGCCCTTCGACGAACTGTTCGGACGGGTGGTCGAAGACGGGCTGCGCGTCCCGGCCGCGCGACGGGCGGACCCGCTCGCCCCCAGCGATGGGGTCCCGTCCATCATCCTGGGCGATACCCTCGCCAAAGAGCTCGGCGTGTCGCGCGTGCTCGAGGGCGGGCGCGTGACGCTCCTGACAGGCGACTTCGAGGATGGGCAGCGCGAATTGAGCGAGAGACGGTCGGGCGTGTTCCGGGTCGTCGGTTGCTTCTCCACGGGGCGGGCGGACTACGACAAGATGTTCGCGTACGTGGACCGGGAGGCTCTTCGGCGTCTGCGGTTCAAGGATCCTTCGCGCAACCTCGACGCAAACGCGGCGCATCTGCGCATCGTTGATTCCGAGCGTGCGGCCGATCTGGCGTGGGATCTGGCGGGTCGCTATCCAGGGCTCGAGTGCCGGTCGTGGGAGGATGTGAACCGCGCGGAACTGTTGTCCATCCAGGACCAGAAGAAGATCATCCTCGTGATCCTCTTTTCGACCGTGGTCATCGCGTCGGCCGCGATCCTCGGCATCGTCTACTCCATGGTCGTGGAGAAGACGAGGGACATCGGTATTCTGCGCAGCATGGGCCTCGATCGGTACCGTCTCGTGCTCGTGTTCACGATGTACGGGCTGTCGCTCGGGGTCATCGGGTCAGCGCTCGGCTTGTTCCTCGGCTTGCAACTCACGTACGGGCTGGATGGCGTCGTTGCGTTTCTGTCCGATGCGACGGGGATGCGGATCCTCGATCCGGATGTCTATCGGTTCAAGACCATCCCCGTGCACGTCGACGTGCCGACGGTCATCGCCATCCTGGCCACCGCGCT
>JABSRK010000235.1 GCA_013213915.1 Planctomycetota bacterium | reverse complement strand
TTATCTTCTAGTTACCGTTCCAGCCACCTACCCACGCCCGGGTCTGGAACCCGGGCCATTCCATCTTTCTCCAGAGGGGCGGGATTCTATGAGCCGGATCAAGGGGGCGTCAAGCGGAGGGCCCTCAGAAGGCCCCCGATGTTTGACCGAGATGGCCCGACCCGTTAGGATTTTGCACCCTCGATCGCCCGGTCGGCACCCACCTGTCAGCCCACCGGCGTCGGGCCCTCACGCCTCATCCTGCCTGTCCCATTGGATTTAGCCAGTCCGTGCCCAACCGGACCAGGAACCCCGCCCGACCCTCGCTGGCGCCCCTCATCGTGGGCCTGTGCGGGGGCGTCGGTAGCGGCAAGTCCGCCGTTGCGCAGTTGCTCGCAGGCCACGGGGCGCGGGTCCTTGACGCAGACGCAGCGGCTCAGGCCGTGCTCGAGGATGACGACGTGAAAGCAGCCCTCGTTGACCGATTCGGCCCGGACGTCCTCGACGACGCTCGAATCGACCGCTCCGAAGTGGCCCGCCGCGTGTTCGGGCCCGAAGGCGCCCCGCTGAAAGAGTGGCTCCAAGACCTGTTGCACCCGCGCGTCCGCGAGCAGCTAGGAGCGGAACTCGTCGCGGCACAGAACGAAGCGTCTCCGCCGTGGTGCGTCGTCCTCGATGTCCCGCTGCTGATCGAAGGACCCACCCAGGATTGGTGCGACCGCATCGTCTTCGTCGATGCCTCCGCGGAAGACCGCCGCGAGAGGACGGTCGAGGACCGGGGGTGGAGCACTGACGAACTGGCACGGAGGGAAGCCGCGCAGGCCTCCCTGGAAGACAAGCGCGTGCGCGCAGATCACGTGGTGGTGAACAGGGGCACGATCGGGGACCTGGAGGACGCGGTCCAACAGCTTGTCCACGCATTACGTTCCCAGGGCCGTATGGGAGCAGAGGACCCGGACGGTCCTCGACGCGGAGGTTCCTGAAGTCATGGCCGAGTCGAAGAACCAGCAATCCGACAACGACGGCACCGCCCCCGAAAGGGAACCAATCACTGAGGCGCTGTCCGCCGAGAAAGTGCCCGGCCCCAAGTCCGCAGACGATCCGACTCGCGCGACGCTCAACGATCGGTACGAGGCGATCAAAGCCGCGCCGACCCACATCTCGCAGTTGCGCAAGATGTCCATGCAACAACTGGTGGACCTCGCCGAGCAGCACGGCATCCAAGACCTGGTCGGCAAGAAGAAGCAGGACCTGATCTTCCTGCTCGTCAAGGAACTGGTGAAGGAGGATGGACTGATCTTCGGCGAGGGGACGATGGAGGTCCTCCCAGATGGCTTCGGGTTCCTACGTAGCAGTGCCTACTCGTTCCTCCCCAGTCCTGACGATATCTACGTGAGCCCCAGCCAGATTCGCCGCTTCGGCATCCGCGCCGGACACGTGGTACAGGGCGAGATCCGGCCTCCGAAGGAAGGCGAACGCTACTTCGCGCTGCTCCGCGTCGAAGCCATCAACTGGGAGGCGCCCGAGGAGGCAAAAGCTCGCCCGACCTTCGACCACCTGACACCGGTCTACCCGTCCGACCGCATCATCCTGGAAACGAACGCACGTGAGTACTCGACGCGCATTCTCGACCTGCTCACCCCGATCGGCTTGGGGCAGCGCGGTCTGATCGTGTCTCCCCCGCGATCGGGCAAGACCGTCATCCTGCAGCAGCTCGCGAACGCCATAACCGCGAACCACCCAGAAATTCACCTCATGGTCCTGCTCATCGACGAGCGCCCTGAGGAGGTCACGGACATGGAGCGCTCCGTCAATGGTGAGGTGATCTCGTCGACCTTCGACGAGCCCGCATCACGTCACGTGCAAGTGGCCGACATGGTCATCGAAAAAGCGAAACGCATCGTCGAGTGTGGGAGCGACGTCGTGATCCTGCTCGATTCCATCACCCGACTCGCACGCGCCTACAACTCCGAAACGCAGCACTCGGGACGTATCCTGTCCGGCGGGGTCGATGCGGCCGCGCTACAGAAGCCCAAGAGGTTCTTTGGCGCGGCTCGCAACATCGAGGAAGGTGGCTCGCTCACGATTCTCGCGACGGCGCTCATCGAAACAGGGTCCCGCATGGACGAGGTGATCTTCGAAGAGTTCAAGGGCACCGGCAACCTGGAGATCGTGCTCGAGCGCCGTATCGCCGAACGCCGTATCTTCCCGGCTCTCGAGATCCAGAAGTCCGGCACCCGAAAGGAGGAGCTCCTCCTCGACCCGGACGAGCTCAAGCGGATCTACACGCTCCGCAACGTCCTTCACGACATGAACCCGGTGGAAGGTATGGAGCTCATGCTGGACCGCATGCGCAAGACGAACTCGAACGCCGAGTTCCTGCTCTCCATGAACGTGTAGGCGGTCAGAGAGCAAGCTGGCACCCGCGCCGACGACTACTACCGCTCGCGCGTCGCGAGCCAGCGCTCGTACCGCTTCGCGCGATCGGCACCCTCGATTTCAGTCCCACCGACCGGATCGAGGGAGAGTTGCGACACCACCATCAGGGTCCCGTCGGCTGCCTTGCGGATCGCTCGGTTCCCCTTCTGCAGGAGCACGATAAGGACGCGGACGTCAGCATCCGAGAGCTCGGCAGCCGCCAGCCAGGACACGCTCGTGTCGATGGTGGCCAACGACCGACGCGCCTGCTCGAGAAACCACTCGGCCCGGTCATGGGTGCCGTAAGTCTCGAACCACGCCAGGTACGTCTGGTAGCGACGGGGCGGCGACGGGTTGCGCGAGACCTGGAATGTCAGGTCCTGGAAGGCAATCTCGGCCGCGTTGTCTCCCTCCGGATGTGCGAGCAGTTCGAGCAGCCCCGGAATCGCAAGCGGGCTCCCGAGGCGTGCGGTCGTAAGGACCGCCATCCGCTTGAGAGATGGATCGGTCGACTGCAGTTGCGGTGCGATAATCTCGATAGCTCGCGGCCCCATGACGCGGGCGAGGCTGCCCATCGCCATGACCTGGATCTCGGGGTCTTTCGAACGCCGGACGACCTCTGCGATCTGAGCGCCCACGTCCGAGCCGCCAAGGCCCGCCAGCGCCTCGAGCGCTTCTTTCTTCAACTCCCTGTCGCCCGGATTCCGCACGACGGAAGCGAGCGCGTTCACGGCGCGTCGTCCGCCCGCGTGCTTGAGCGCGCGTATCACGGTCCACTTGACGTGGCGATCGCCCTCACGAAACAGCTCCATCAGGCGCGGCACCATCTGGGATCGCCCGACCATGCCGAGCGCCTCGATCGCACGCATGCGAACCTGCTGGTGCTCCTCGCTCCCGATCACGGCCTCGAGCATGGCCAGGATGCGCTCGTCCTTCATTGTCGAAAGGCTCTTCAGGCACGCGTCCTGCACGCGAGGTTCGTAGTCCTTGAGCCCCTGGATCAGCACGCCGACGACCTCCCGCTCGCCGTCGAACCTGGCGAGGGACTCCGCAACCAACGCTCGCACTCGCGATCGATCGTCCCGCATGAGCGGCACGATGCCGGGGAGCGGTTGGCACGCGAGGAACTTGCGCAGCACGTCGTCGCCCGTTGGCGACGGCGATGCGGTGACAACATCGATGACCGCAGCTCGGACCTCCAGATCGGCTCCAGACGACAGCAATTCGACAAGCCCTGCAGCGTGATCGGTGAGACGGCTCTCCCCCTTCAGCAATCCGACGAGCCGCAATCGGTGCCCACTGATCCACTCGTCCGACGCGGAACGGAGCACAGTCAGCGCGAGTGCTCGGTCCCGACGATGCAGCGTCGGCCACGCCGTGAGCGCGAGAGTCAGCAGTCGGTCCTTCCGGCGCTTCGGATTGGTCTCCGCCTCGAAGAACGCGCGCTGCTCGTTTACGAACACGATACGCTCGCCGGCGCTCGCCGGCACCAGGAGCTGCCACGCGAGATCCCTCCGGACCTGCTCCATCCAGGCCACCAACGGACGCAACTGACCGGGCACCGGACCGTAGTGCAAACGCTCGAATGACATCGAGCGCGAGGGAACGCGCAGCACGACCTTGAGGCTCGCGTCGAAACGATCCGGGTCCTCACGATCGCCCCGTACGTCAAACAACTTGCAATCGACGATCAACCGCGCGAGCGCGTCCAGTTCCTTGTCGCCCAGCACCAACGGTACTCCGGGCCGGTCGTCACGCAGGTCAATCGGATCACCGCTCAGGTTGACGTCGTCAACCCGTCCGTCGGGATACGTCCGGATCATGCTCAGATGCGAGTTCACGAGTTCGGAGCGGGAAACGCTGCGGAGCTCGCGGCGCGCCACGAAGCCCTCTTCGTGCAACTCCCACCATGCGCGCCAACGCGCAGCTGACTGCCCCAGATCCGCGTCGGTCAAGAGCTGGAGCTTCGACCAGCACAACTCCTCGAGGGACGTGTAGTCGGAGAAGAAGACGCCACCTGCCACGGTGCCGAGGAGGATCGGATACAGGTACTTGTTGGCGAGCTCGCGAATCGTCGGATCACTGCTGCGGTAACTCACATTCGAGAGGACCACCGCCCCGGTCCCCGCGTAGAACGGATCATCGCTGGTCAGGAACTTCTGCGCGCGCTTGCGGATGATCCCCTTGTCGTGGATGAGCGTCTCCTGGCCCCTATCCTCGAGGAAAATCAGCGACAGCATGGCGTAGGCTGCCTGGCGCATCGGCGCTGAGCGGGCAATCTCGAGCAGTCGCTTGCGGACGGAGGGCGTGCCAACACCCGCGAGATGACGCGCCGCCGGCAGGGCGACCTGCGGCTCCGGGTCGCCGAGCGCCTGAAAGAACTCCACTCGCTCGCCCTGACCCGGAACACGGCCGAGAAACACCAGCGCCGTCGCCCGCACGGAGGTCCGGCGACTGCGGTACAGGGCGACGAGATCAGGGACGTACCGTTCCGACAGAACCTCCGGCAACGCCTGACGTGCCGCGATGCGCACCTTCGCCGAGCTGTGGGCGAGATGCGGAATGATGGCGCCGGGTCCCGTCACCGGATCGATCTTGGCAATCGCCCGGAGAAGCTCGGGCAGGCTCGCCCGGTTGGTCTTGTCGCGGATGGCCCGACGGAGCGGATCGATCGCGACAGTGTCCCCCATCTCCGCAAGCGCGAAGGCCGACCCCGCCTGGATACGCCAGTCGTTGTCCTCCAGCCCAGCGACCAGTCTCTCGCGGGCGGAGTCACCAAGTCCGGCGAGAACAAGCGCCGCCTGGCGCGCCGAGCGCGCCGGCCACCGCCGGACGCGCTCCATGAGCTCTCCGATCGGTCGTTCCTGGCCACCGGGCTTCTCCTGCTTGTTGGCCGCATCGGGAGTGGCCTTGGCCGGCTTGGGCTTGGCAACCGGCTTGGGCTTGGCAACCGGCTTGGGCGGCGGCGAGAACACCGGCGGTTGGGCCGAAGCGGGGAACGAGATGAGCAAGCAGGCCAGCGGCCAAAGGAGGGCGGATCGCAACATGGTCCGGTCTCTCCGGGGGGGGGCGGGGCCCGGTCACGAGCAGGGTGGGAGGCTCGTATTTGTAGGTGTCGCGCAGGGTTGGGTCAAGAGATAGTCGCGATCGTCAGCGTGGATCTACCCCCTCCACGACCAGCCGATCCCGGGCCGACGTCACATTCAGGACGATCTTGAGGATCGACTGGCGTCCGACGTGCAGCCAGGCCACAAATCCCCCCCGTCGCACCCGTAGCTGGCTGATGGCGTTCTCGCGACGATCTTCCGCGACCTGGGCGCGCTCGGGAAACCGACCCGCCTTCAGGTCCCCGTAGCTGAAGTAGCGAAACTCACCGCCGCCCCGAACGGCTTTGTCCACCTGTGCTTTCAGCCCCGCCATCTGCAAGGCTAGATTCGCCTTCGCCTCCTTGGCGCCGCTCCAGGTCCGTGTTGGAAACCGGAACGGTGTGCCAG
>JABSRK010000234.1 GCA_013213915.1 Planctomycetota bacterium | reverse complement strand
GATCCTGTCGTGGTCATCGACGGCCGCATCTGTTCGGTCGAGGCCTTCGGCGCTGAAGAGTGGCTCTCCCTCCTCGTGAGCGAACGCACCTTCCCGGTCAGCATCGACGAAACCGCCGACGTGCTCATGCGGCTGGCGGACGCCGGCCCGCTCCCCCGCATCGCCCCGGGCCCGGATGCCCCGCCGCTTCCGATCGAGTGCACGGCGCCCATACCGCGCGCACGCATCACCCGTCAGCGCACCGCCCTCCTACTCGACGTCGTGTTCGCGTACGGCCCCGGTGAACTGCCGCTGGAGAGCGGCCAGCGCCTCGCGCTCGACATCGAGCGCGGCGTCCAATGCCAGCGCGACCTGGAGCGCGAAGCACAGGTGAGTCGAGCGCTCGACACGACCGACGGGCTGACCGCTGACGACGGCATCCACGGACGTTGGTTCATCGATCCCGGGAGCCTCGACGACGTCGTCGCCGAACTCCTGGACAGGGGCTTTGAGGTGATGGCCGAGGACCGTCCCTTCCGCAGCGGCACGACGCCATCTCTCGTCATGCAAAGCGGAATCGACTGGTTCGAGGTCCTTGGCACGGTGGAATTCGGCGACGGCGGCGCCGTCCCGGTCACCCGGCTCGTGGAGGCATGGCGAAAGGGAAGGAAGTTCGTCGAGCTTGACGACGGCAGCAAGGGACTCGTCCCCGGTGCGTGGCTCGAGAAGGTCGGTGGCGTCCTCGGGCTCGGACAAGACGTCGATGGTCGCGTCCGTTTCCACCGCGCGCAAGCGGCGTTACTCGAACCCCTCGCAGCCGAAGCGGGGATCAAGGCGCCGGAAGAACTCGCGACGCTTCTCCGCCACCTCAGGCGCCTCGCAGAACCGAGCCCATACACGCAACCACCCGGATTCCATGGAGAGTTGCGTCCGTACCAGGAAGTCGGCGTGGGCTGGATGCGCACCCTCGCCATCGCTGGGCTCGGCGGATGCCTCGCCGACGACATGGGGCTCGGAAAGACCGTACAGGCCCTCGCGTTCCTGTTGTCACTGGAGACCGATCCGATCGCCAACACGGCCGGCCCGGTGCTGATCGTGGCCCCACGCTCGTTGCTGTGGAACTGGGCATCCGAAACCACACGGTTTGTCCCCGGGCGCACGCTCCGTATCCACCACGGCCCGCGGCGCGCGCACGAGGCAGCAGACATCGGGTCTGACGACTGGGTGATGACCACGTATGGCACGCTCCAGCGGGATGTCCAACTCCTCGGCGACATCAAGTGGTCCGTCGTCATCCTCGACGAGGCACAGGCGATCAAGAACCCACGCTCGAGAAACGCCGCGGCCGTCGGTGCCCTCGCCCCACGAGTTCGGCTGGCCTTGACCGGCACCCCGGTCGAAAACCACGCGCGGGACCTCTGGTCCCTCGTGGCGTTCCTCGATCCTGGTCTTCTGGGTACGGAGCGGCGCTTCCTCGAACGTACCGCACGAAACGCCGACCCCACTTATCGGACCCTGCTCGCACGCACCATCGCCCCCCTGATTCTGCGTCGCACCAAGGAGCAGGTCGCACCTGAGCTCCCGCCCCGCATCGAACAGACCATTCTCGTGCCGCTCTCGGATCAGCAACAGGAGCTCTACGAGAAGCTGCGGAAGGCCGGCGCCCGCGCGCTCTCGGAGGGCCTCGACGACGGGACCGCGCGCATGAACGTGCTGGAGGTGTTACTGCGCCTGCGCCAGGTCGCCTGCCACCCAGGTCTCATCGACCCATCACACACTGCGTCAGGCAAGATAGACCTGCTGATCGACGAGCTCGTCCAGGTCACAGAAAGCGGGCACAAGGCCCTCGTTTTCAGCCAGTTCGTGAAGCTGCTCGATCTGGTCGCGCCGCGACTCGAGGCGGACGGGGTGACGTACACGCGACTGGACGGCAAGACGCGTGACCGACAATCCGCCGTACGGCGGTTCCAGGAAGAAGACGACTGCGCCGTCATGCTCGTGAGCCTGAAGGCCGGCGGGCACGGCCTCAATCTCACCGCTGCCGACTACGTGTTCCTCCTCGATCCTTGGTGGAACCCGGCAGTCGAAGCGCAAGCGATCGACCGCGCGCATCGCATCGGACGCAGCCGCAAGGTCATCGCATATCGACTCGTCGCGCGCGGAACCGTGGAGGAACGCATCCTCGATCTGCAGCGCGAAAAACGGGAATTGGCCGAGGCGTTGATCGACGGCGCCCGCGGTCCGCTGGCGGATCTCACGGTCGAAGATCTCGCGATCCTGCTTGCGTGAACCGCACGGCACCGATCTCGGAACACCTCTTGCTCAAGATGAGACTCGATCTCAACTTGGGTCAAGACTTGATCCTTTGCGCCAATGCGGCGATTGTTGGGCCCGCGCGGGGGGAATCGCCCCCCCGTATCACTGAAGGACCCGACTGGAGCTGACCCATGACCTGGGTGGTGACCCAACTCTGCAAGGACAACCTGGATACCGCCTGCGTCGCGGAGTGCCCGGTGGATTGCTTCTACAAGCCGACGGGCGGCGACTACGCCAACATGCTGTACATCTCGCCGGACGAGTGCATCGACTGCGGCGCTTGTGAGCCGGCCTGCCCCTGGGAGGCCATCTTCCAGGACGACTCGGTGCCCGACGTCTTCAACGACGACATCGAAATCAACGCCAAATGCGATGAGGACCGGGATAACTTCGAAATCGCGGAGAACGACCCCGACACGCACAAGCCGAGCCCTGAAGAGGTCGCGGCCAACAAGGAGAAGCACGGCTACTCCTGACCTCTCCTGGATCGTCCTCGGCACGACTGGGCGTTCGGGATGCCCCGCTTTCCCTCTCCCCTCAGCCCCTTCCCTCAATCAACCGAAAGTTCTCAATGGCAGAGAAGTCCAGCAGCTCTCCCGCCATGGCCTTCATTCTCGAGTACTTGAAGGCCGATGGAGAGGCCGCCTACGCCGACGTTCGTGCCGCCGCCGAGAAGGACGGGCACAACATCTATCCCATCATGTACGGGCGGGCGAAGACGCTCCTCGGCCTCATCACCGCAGACAGCAAGCGGAAGCGGCGACGGCGCAAGGCCGACAGCCGTCCTGCGAAGCTCCGACAGGGTGGAGTGGATTCCGCGGACTCCTCAGCAAGCGAGCTCTCGGGTTTTCTCGAGCGCTACCGGGAACTGGAAGAGGAGCGTAACCGTTACCGGGCGGCGCTCCTGAGCGTGGAGAAGATGCTCCGGGACACGCTCGAGTCCACGAGTTGAGTCGGCTGTTTCCCCCGCAGCGCGTCTATTGACGTTGTAATTCCGACAGCCGCACAGTGTGCTTCCAGCGGGACATGCCGTGCTTGTCCACGCACTCGAAGGTCACAGCACGTTCAGCGGCCTTCCCCGTGAAACGCAGGAGTCCGAAGTTGCGCTCAGCGTTGAACAGCGTGCCCTCGACCCGGCGAGGGTTCTGCCGCTCCAACTCGGTCACATCGGTGTGCAGACTGGAGAGGAGCGGTGAGCTGGTGAACTCGTAGATCGGCACCTTCTCACCGATACGCAATAGCTCGGTGTGGTGCCGATCCCCCGAAAGGAACAGGACGCCGTTGATCTTCCGCTGGTCGATCACGCCCCGCAATCGCTTCAGATCCGCGAGGTATCGGGCCGCCGTCTCGTGCGGGGAGTCCTGATTCCACACCTGGTTTCCGTTGACGACCACCTTGAAAGCGTGGTCGCTGCTGGTGAGCGCGTCCGTGAGCCAACGCAGTTGGGTCTTGCCCCACATGGTCTCCGGCGCCTCGTTGGGTGAGCGGTGATACCGGTCATCGAGGAGAAAGAACTCGACGTCGGACCAGGTGAAGCGCGTGAACACCCCGGGAGTGTCCGCCAACCCGTAGCTCGGGTTGGCCCAGAACAGCTTGAAGGTCCGCAGCGCCGCACCGCGTAAGGGATTGGTCCAGTCGGAGTTGTTCGGACCGAAGTCGTGGTCGTCCCAGGTCGCGTATTGCGGACAGGCCGCGAGCAACCGCTGGAGCTCGGTGGTGGCGCGGGACTTGGCGTACCGCGCTCTGATCCCGCTCTCGGACGACCAGTCAGGCTCCCGTAGGTAGACGTTGTCGCCGATCCACAACATCAGGTCCGGGTTGAACCCGGCGATGGTCTCGAAGATCCCCTGATCCTCGTCCCCGTAAGGATCCCCCGGTCGATCGAAGGGGGGGTCGTTGAAGTAGGCGCACGACCCGAACGCAACCGTGAGGTTCGGTGGAGATCGGCGCCAACGCCAGTGAGGCTGGGTCCGGAACGCCGTCTTGTATGGCCGTGGAGCCAGATCACCGTTGACGGAGAGGGCGAATCGGTAGCGCACCCCGAAGGGCAACCCGCCGATACGCACGGTCGCACACAGGGCCTCGTCTTCCCTGGTGGTGACCGTCTTGGACCAGCGCGCGGCCGGCAGATCGCCTTCGGGCCAGTACTTGAACGCGACCCGCGCGGGGATCGTCGTCCGCGCCCACAGGCTCACCTCGGTCTCCGAGACGTGACCGATCATGGGGCCGGAAGCAATCAGATCTTCCGGGCGCTGAGCAGGGACTACAGCGACAACAACGAGGGCAACCAGAATGATCCGCATGCGCCCAATCGTAGCCGGTTGAATCCCGGAGGGGAGCGCCGACGCGATCATGGTGTCCGATGGAAGACGTGTCCCGAGAGGAACGCCCTCAGGGCGCGGCCGTCGACGATCGAGTCGAACCGTAGCACCTCGGGCGTGGGCGGCTTGCCGAGGAAGAAGCCGCCGCCCTTGCGCTCGGTGAGGAATTGCTCGCCCACGCTCGTCTCTCCGCCTTCTGCGGTGACAAAGATCAGCTTGCCACGCCGTTCGATGACCTGGAAGTTGGAGGTCCACGGGCTATACGAGCGGTAGTGGCCGAGCAGCGGTACCCACTTCGCGGGGACGGCAAACTTGGACCGGCCCTTGTAGCGCTCGTTGACGTACCACTTGTCGCCGTGCGTGACGTACGTGAATCCCTTGTCGCCGGAGCCCTCGAACCGCAGCCGGAAACGATCGAAATCCGGATGCGGGGTCTGGAAGGTCGCGCCCCCGACATGCTCCAGCGAGATCCGGTCCTTGCCGCGGACCAGGACGAGGGCACCCGCCTCGACGACGACGACGAATGCGCCAAGGGAATCGCCGCCATCGACACGGTCGCCTTGCGGGGGGATCCGGTACTTGCCGGCGAAACGCTCGGGGTTCTTCGGTGGGCGCCGCTTTCCTGGTTCGGGTAACGCAGGCGGCTCCTTGCCTGCGCGCGCGGCGCTCACAGCCGTGAGGGCGAAGCGTGCAAGCGCGGAGGAATCGCCCGGACCGTTCGCGAATGCCACCACGCCGAGGCCCGCATCCAGGTCGACGATGAGCTGCGACGTGATACCGACCATGCCGCCGCCGTGACTGAGCACGGTGTGGTCCCCGACCTCGCGCACGCCCATGCCGTAGCCGTAGTCGTGCTTGCCGCCCTGGATGAAACGCGCGAAGGACGCCTCAGTGAGAACGCGACCTTTCGCTCCCTTTCCGCGTCCCAGCAGCATCCGTGCGTAGGCCGCCAGGTCCTCGGGTGTCGCCACAATGCAGCCGTCGCCGATGCCGTACTCCACAAACTGGGACTCGACGAGTGGATGCGAGCGGTGCGCCGGACGGTCGTCGTACAGCCGCCGATAGCCGATCGCCTGCCGCGGGCGGGAAGACGCCTCGATGACGGGCTCCGTGGCATCCATGCCGCCGCGCTGCAGGATGCCTGCGCGCACGGCCTCCGCGTACGAGTGCCCTGAAACGCGCTCCAGGACCAGATGCAGCACCTGGTAGCCGACGTTGGAGTAGTGGAAGCGCTCGCCCGGTGTCCACGCCGTCTCCTGATGCCGAAGCGCCCAGGCCTGGTACGA
>JABSRK010000233.1 GCA_013213915.1 Planctomycetota bacterium | reverse complement strand
ACACTTGGTGCGAATGCCCATTTGCGGTCTCTTGAACTGCCACGTGACCTCCGAGCCCTTGCTGCTGGTCGTCTTGTTGAAGCCCTGGCCGCTCTTGCGCGTGTTGACGTTGTGTGACGTCGCGTCGCTGTTGCGGAAGATGACGGGTTGGTGGGCGCGGATGCCGATGACGTGGGGGACGTAGACGCAGTTGTCCTGGTTGATGACGACCGGCTCGGTTTCGTAGCCGAAGGTCCAGGTGTCGAGCCCCCGGGTCACGTGGACCAACACGTCGCGCAGCCCGCCCGATGGGCTGACCACGTACTTCTCCGATTTGACGCCCTTGCCCGCTTCTCCGCACCACGGGTCGGAGCCCATGCCGATGGGCGGCCGTTTCGGCGCGGCGCCGTCCCAACGTGCGACGCCCGACAGTCCGGCCCCCTTGGCCAGCGCCGCCGCGTCTGGCTCATTGACGGTGATGGCGGGGTATTCGGGCTCTTCGTCTCCACAGCTCGCCGCCGCCGCTGTGATGCCGATTCCCAGGGCGAGGAGCAGCGTGACGGAGATGATGCGGTGCGAACGGGTGCGTGCTCGGTCGCTCATGGGGAAATTCTAACGCCCCCGGCCGGCGGTTAGGATCCAACCATGACGCGCCTCCTCCTTGTCCTCGGACTCGCCATGTGCTCAGGCTGTTCGGAGGACGGCCCGGCTCGCTCCTCCGAGGGGGCCCTCCCGCCCGATCCATCCCCGTCGCGTTCGCCCGACCCCGTCGTGACAGTCCGCCAGGATGCCGGCGCCCTGGCCTTGCTGGACCGGGCTGACGCGGTGTCGTACTCGCCTCTCCTGGCCGGACTCCATGACGTCACCTATCGCTTCAAGACGACGCGTCAGCCCAAGGTGGCTGTCGAGGTGCGGTGGGTAGAGCCCGATCACGTCCGGAGCGAGTTGGCGCTCGACGCGGACGCGGGCGCGGCGACGCAGAACTGGACGCGTGTCGGCGGGCCCAAGCACTTGAGAGACGCCACGGCGCTTGTCGATCTGGTTGTCGGCACGCCCAACCGCACGCAGTACAAGGGCGACGAGATCATCCTTCAGTCGGCCGGCCACGTGAAGATCGTCGCACGGTCCGAACGTTCGCTCGCGAGGTCGCTTGTCGAGGCGGTGATCACGTTCGGCGACGACGGTCTCCCGACACGGATGGAGACGCAGACGGTCAAATCCAAGATCATCCTGGTGCCGACCTATCGCCGTGGTCCTGGCGGTCGCTGGCTGGTTGACAAGGTGGACACCCGGATCGAGGGAGGCGGCAAGACGCGAAGCACGGTGATGAGCTTCGAGTACCAGCGGATCGGTCCGTACACGATGCCGCACAGGGTCACCCTCCACGGTCTCGACGAGGAGGTCGTGCAGGAGTACCTGGACATCCATGTGGATCAGGGGCTCAGCAAGGAGCAGATCCGGTAGCCCTCCGGTAGGCCGCTCCGCCTGCCCCGCCCGTTTCGGGTGGAGGGCGGTCGCATCCGATGCCACAATGCCGCCATGGCTCTTCGCGACCACGCCCTCCACGTCCACAACACGCTGTCTCGTTCGAAGGAGCGCTTCGAACCCCTCGCCGAGGGGCAGGTAGGGATCTACGTCTGCGGGCCCACCGTCTACTCCGACACCCATCTGGGCCACGCCAAGAGCTACGTCTCGTTCGACGTGATCGTTCGATACCTGCGCCACCTCGGGTTCAAGGTGCGGTACGTCCAGAACATCACGGACGTCGGGCACCTGACCGACGACGCTGACGAGGGTGAGGACAAGCTCGGCAAGCGGGCCCGTCTCGACCAGATGCACCCCATGGAACTGGCGGAGACGTACACGCGCCTCTACCTCCGTGACATGGACGCCTTGAAGGTTGAGCGCGCTGACATCTATCCGCGCGCCTCGGGCCACATCAGCGAGCAGATCAACATCATCGAGGAGCTCATGGAGCGTGGGAACGCCTACGAGGTCGGCGGCAACGTCTACTTCTCCGTTCCCTCGTGGGAGGCGTACGGCAAGCTGTCTGGTCGGCAGTCCTCCGAACAGGAGGCGGGTCACCGCGTCGAGGTCCGTGGCGACAAGAAGGACCCGCGTGACTTCGCTTTGTGGAAGGTGGCCGAAGGGGGTCACATCCTCCGCTGGAAGAGCCCGTGGGGTTGGGGCTTCCCGGGCTGGCACGTCGAGTGCTCGGCGATGTCGGTGAAGTACCTGGGTGAGACGTTCGACATCCACGGTGGCGGACTCGAGAACCAGTTCCCGCACCACGAATGCGAGATCGCCCAAAGCAACGCTGTGGGCGACGGGTTCGCCCGCTACTGGCTACACAACAACATGATCAACGTCGACGGTGTGAAGATGGGCAAGTCGCTCGGAAACTTCATCACGATCGAGGACGCGCTGCGCGACCACGACCCCGAGACGATCCGCGCGTTCCTCTTGATGACCCACTACCGGTCGCCGGCGAACTACACGACCGATGGACTCACGTCTGCTCGTAACGGTCTCGACCGGCTGCACGGCGCCGTGCGCGCGCTGACGGAAGCGGCCGCCTCGGCTCCGACCGACCCGCAGCCGGGGGACGCCGCGCTGGGCGCCGCGACCGCGAAGGCCGACGCCGACTTCCACGCGGCCATGGACGACGATTTCAATACGCCCATTGCCATCGCGGCGTTATATGAGTTCGTGAAGCCCGTGAACCAGTTGCTCGCGGCAGGAAACGCGTCTCAGGGCGTCCTGCTGGCGGCGCAGGACGTCTTCATGGCGCTGGGGGAGGGTGTCCTCGGGATCATGGGCGATCCTGCCGCGGCTGACGGAGGCATGGCTGCCGACCCCTTCATCGACCTGCTGCTCGTGGTCCGCAACGAACTGAAACAGCTCAAGAGCTTCGAGCTGGCAGACCGGATTCGCGCCGACCTGGACACGAATGGGGTCGAGGTGAAGGACACGAAGGACGGTGCTTCGTGGGAGCGGAGGTCTTGAGACCGCGCGACGACCGCGCGACGACCGCGCGATCTTGACGTCACGCTTCGCTTTCTACCAGTCGTGCAGGTCTTGAATGACCGATGAGCGTCCTCCGTCCACGATCATGGTCGTGCCGCTGATGAAGGACGCGTCCGAGGACAGCAGGAAGCGCGCCACGCGCGCGACGTCCTCCGGAGTTCCGATGCGTCCGAGCGGATGCATGGAGAGCACGCGACGGAAGCTCGCCTCCGGATCATCCGACTCACGCAATCGTCGCTCCGTGTGATCGCTCTGGATGTACCCGGTTACGAGGACGTTGGAGCGAATACCCTGCGGCCCGAAGTCGATGGCCATGGAGCGGCTCATCGCCAGCAGGGCGCCCTTGGTGACCGCATAGGGGAACGTGCGCGGCATTGTGCGCAGGACGTGGGTCGGTGCGATGTGGACGATCGATCCGCCGCCGGCGGCCTTCAAGAACGGCGCGCAGGTGCGGGCGCAGATCCATGCGGCTTCCAGGTTGTGAGAGAGGCTGTTTTCCCAGTCTTCGCGGCTCGTGGTGAGAGCGTCGCCGCTGGCGCGAAAAGACATCCCGTTGACGAGTCCGTGCAGGCTGCCGTAGGCGAGGATCGCATCGCCGACCATCGCCTGAACGCCGGCCTCGTCGGTGACATCAACACGGGCAAATATCGCCTCGCCTCCTCCTTCGAGGATGGCCTCCACGACAGCGTGGCCGGCCTCTTCTTCCTTGTCCGCGACGACGACGCGTCCACCTTCTCTCGCGATCTCGAGCGCGATGGCGCGCCCGATGGACGAGCCACCGCCAGTTACAACACTGACGTTTTCATCAAGCCTTCCCACGTCTCTCCTTCGTCAGAGCGTCGGCTGTACCGACGTCACCGTCCCTTCACGGGGAGCTGGACCTGGACGATGCTCTTCTTCCATTCCACATGCCGAACGGGTCCGGATTGCTCGAGGGACGAGAGGCTTGCGTGCTCGCGGAGCCGCTGCTCCGCGGTGCGGAGCGCCTCGGGATCCGGCTGGGTGACAATGGTTGTCAGGATACGGTGCGGCGACTCGATCGTGAACCGGGGAGCGTCCTTGCCTGCGGGGGGGAGCTTGTCCGGGTTCGGGAGATGGACGGGCAGGCCCACCGCGACCGTGCGTTCACCATCGAGATCGCGGAACCCGGGCCCATTCCTGTTGACTTCGCGCTCTTCGATGAAGGCGCTCACGACCTGTTCAGCGTCCGCGACCTCACCGGGGATGTCGTGCAGGACGGCCACCTGCGCCCGGGTCGAATGCCGGTCGAAGATCGGATTCTCGGCTGGCGGTTCCGGCTGGGAGAAGATCTGCGGGTCGACGTCCGCATCGAACGCTATCTCTTCGATTGTCTCCTGGGCCAGGACCTCTTCATCGACCGAGATCGTCGCCGTGAATCCGACCATGATCCCGTCAATGCTCCGGAAATCTGAAAACGTCACGGACATCGCAGCCTTGGTCAAGCGGCCTGTCATGCTCGCCTTCCACTCGGCGCGGGTGAGCAGCGTCGCCTCCGGAGAGAATCCGAGAAGGAAGGGGCCGACGTCGCGTTCCTTGAACTCAACCTCAAGCCAATCCAGGCCGTCGCGTAGACCCAGTTCCTTGGTCGTCACTGCGTCGTCACCGTCGATCCCGACGAGGACTCCGCAGCGGACCATGGCCATCTGCTCCTGAAGTCGGAGGAGATCGACTTCTTCCACTGGCACGGGGACCTGGTCGATGGTGGACCACGTCGTGCTGCCATCAGTGGCGTGCACCAGGCGGGCGCCGCGGGTGACCACGTCGTGTCGGTAGCGGTCCGGCAGCGCGATGCTGATGCGGGCTTCAGTGCGTTTCCCGGATTCGATCCCCACGGCCCGAGAGACAACGGTTCGGATCCTGGACAGGCGTTCGCGGCCGCCGCGGGCCTCGATACCACGCGCCAGCAACGTGCGCTCATCGTCGGTGCTGGACTCGCTCTTCTCGTACTGATCAGAGAGAAAGAAGATCGCGTAAAGCGCGCCCGCGGGTACCGCGAGAGCGAGGGCGAGGACCAGGAGGATCTTTTTGCGCGAACGGGACATGAGAGAGTTCGGGGAAAGGAGACGATAGCCCGACCCCGGTGGCCGGGCAACGATTAGCCGCCGAGGGTGTCCAGGCGTTCGACGATCCACGTCGCGGCCCGGCTGACGTCGACCCAGAGGGGGTTTTTCGGTCGGGATCGCGGTTGGTTTCGTTGTCTCCGACGAGGTCGGGTCGGAGTTTCGGGATGTCAACCCGATCCGCCTCCGGACATGCACTGAGACGTTTCATGAAGTGCCAGGTCAATTTTCTTCACCTGCACCCTACGATGTCCAGCCCCCGCTTATCGTTCGGGGTGAGTGAGAGAATTGACCTGGCACCGTAGCGATCATCTCGACGGACTCAATCCTGGGCAGCGGGCGGCAGTGGAGACGATCTCCGGTCCCATGCTGGTGCTCGCGGGGGCGGGGACGGGGAAGACGCGTGTGGTCACGTGCCGCATCGCGGAGATCCTGTCCAAGGGCATCGGACCCGGTGCCGTGTGCGCGGTCACGTTCACCAACAAGGCCGCCCGGGAGATGAAGGAGCGCGTCCAGGCGATCCTGAGGGGCCGGGATATCTCCGCCATGGTCGTCAGCACGTTTCACAGCCTGGGGCTGCGGATCCTGCGCGAATCCGGTCACCACATCGGCCTGAAGAGGAACGCGAACATCGCCGATGCTGCCGACCAACTCGGCCTCGTCACCGACGCGATGCGCGAGAGTGGTCTGTCGCGGGCCGTCATCCGTCCGAACGATGCCCGGTGGAAGATCTCACTGTGGAAGAACGCAGGATTGAGTCCGGACGATGCGCTTGAGGCCGCGGACCCGGGGATCGACAGCGCCCTCGCCGTCGCGTAC
>JABSRK010000232.1 GCA_013213915.1 Planctomycetota bacterium | reverse complement strand
GCCGGCGCCGCCCGCGAGTCCGTGGCGTGCTCCCTCAGCAGTCCTGGCTCGCCAGGCCCACATCCGTTGGTCGTGCTCGTCCACGGCTTCAAGGGATTCTCGGATTGGGGGTTCTTTCCGCTCCTGACGGAGCGGCTGACCGAAGCCGGCCTCGCTGCCCTGCGCGTCAACTTCAGCCACAATGGCACCGGGCAGGACGAAGACGCCGTCCACTTCACCCGCCTCGATCTCTTCGAGCGGGACCGGATGAGCTACCGACTCCTCGACCTGCAGACGGCGATCCGCGCGACCTGGGACACGGAAGCGGCCATCGACCGGGCCCGGCTCGGCCTCCTTGGACACAGCCTCGGCGGCGCGGTCTGCTTACTGGCGCTGAAGAGCCTCGACGTTCGCGCCCTCGTCACTCTCGCTTCGGTGGACGACACCAGGTTCACCCCGGAGCAGGAAGAGACGATCCGTCGCGACGGCCGCGTCTTGATTCCCAACGCACGAACGAACCAGATGATGCCCGTCGGCATAGCCGCCCTACGCGATCTCTGGGCCCACGCCGACGAATACGATCTCGATGCGGCCGCAGGCATGCACGGTCTCCCCTGGCTCATCGCCCACGGCGGCGCCGACCCGACGGTCCCCGTGGCGGCGGCGCGACGACTCGCTGGTCTGGCCGGCGAACGCGCCACCCTCCAGGTCATTGACGGCGCCGACCACGTCCTCGGTTGCAAGCACCCGTTCGAGGGACCGACCCCTGCATTCAACGCATTCACCGCGTCCGCCGCGGCGTTCCTGCGCGCACACCTGTAGGTCGAGGACCCCGAAAAGGGAACGGCGCTACACGCTGAACGACATGCCGCACCCGCAGGTGCCCGTCGCGTTGGGGTTCGTGATGACAAACCCAGCGCCCGTGAGGCCGTCGTTGTAATCGACAGTCGATCCGCCGACAAAAAGCAGACTCTTGCTGTCGATGAGCACCTTCGATTCGCCGTTCTCGAACACGTTCATGCCCTCAGTCGGCTCGGAAGGGGCCTCCTCGAAGTCCATCTTGTACTGGAAGCCCGAGCAGCCGCCGCCCTCGACGTGGATACGCAGGCCCCAGGTGGACGCCTCCCGCTCCTGCCCGTCGAGCAGGTTCTTGATCTTCCTGGCAGCGCTTTCGGTGATGGTCAGCATGGGTCGAACCCAGTGTAGCAAGAGGACTGTCCCGGATCACACAAGCGCACGGAGGCGCCGGACCTGGCGGATAACGGCTTCGGCCGCTCCCTCGATATCCTCTTCGGTCGTGGACCGGCCCAGACCGAAGCGGAGCGACCCCAGAGCCAGGTCCGCAGAGCGCCCCATGGCGCGGAGCACATGGCTCGGCTCGACCGTCGCGCTCGTACACGCCGAACCCGACGAAACCGCAACGTCATCCTTGAGCGAGAGCAGCAACGCCTCGCCCTCCACGCCGGGGAACGACACGTTCAGATTGCCGGGAAGCCGATCCACTGGATGGCCGTTCAGGATCGCATTCGGTACGGCCTCGGAGAGCCTGCGCCAGAGGTCGTCGCGCAATCCGGCCTCACGCCCCGCCGCCGCGTCACGCTCATCGAGGCACAGCGCCAAAGCGGACTGCAGCCCGATGATGCCCGGCACGTTCAGGGTCCCGCTGCGCATCCCGTCCTCGTGAGCACCGCCCAGCATCTGAGGCTGCACACGCGGAGCGCCTCTGAGTAGCACCAGAGCACCGACGCCCTTCGGCCCGTACAGCTTGTGCCCGGACAGAGAGAGCATGTCGATATGATCGCTCGCCATGTGCACGGGCACCTTGCCGACGGACTGGGCGGCGTCAACGTGGAATGGAACTCGGTGGCTGCGGCAGATAGCCCCGATGGCGGCAACCGGTTGCAGGGTGCCGACCTCATTGTTCGCAGCCATGATAGATACGAGCAACGTGTCCTCAGTCACATGCTCGGACACGGCATCCAACGAGACCCGGCCGTCCGCGTCGACCGGCAAACGCACGACCTCGGCACCGCGCCGCTCGAGCTCGTCCACCACGTCGAGGACGGCCTTGTGCTCGGTCACCTGGGTGACGATCCGTCGCCGCTTACCGCTCCCACGCAACTCTGCTTCGAACCGCCCGAACAAGGCCAGGTTGATGGCTTCCGTGGCCCCGGAGGTGAACACGACCGTGTCCCCACCCACGGCCCTGGCGACCTCGGCGCGGGCCGCATCGACCGCCTTCTCCGCCTCCCAACCATGCCGGTGGGTCCGGCTGGCCGGGTTCCCGAACCGCTCGCAGAAATATGGCAGCATGGCCTCGACGACGCGAGGGTCCGCTGGTGTGGTCGCTTGATGATCCAGGTAGATGGGCAAGGTGCTCATGGCTACTCTCTGCCTGGATTCTACGCATGGCAGAGCAGAACCCGAACCCTGATGGCGACGTACGAACGGCCCGTAGCCGAGTCGGCGTAGCCGACGTGACCTGGCGAAGCCGCTTCGACCTGCTGGGCCCGGATCGGGTCAAACTCCTGGATGGCCAGTGCACCCAGCACATCGGTAGCAGGGCGACTGGCCAAGGGGGTTACGGGTTCCTGCTCGAGCCGAAGGGCGCCGTCGTGTCCGACCTGGACTTCCTGGTGCTGAACGACCGGATCGTCATGGAGGCCCCCGCTGGCCGGCGAAGCGAACTACAAGCGTGGTTGGGGAAATACCTCATGCTCAGCGATGCCACCCTGGTCGATCTGACGGACCACACTGCGGGGCTCTTTCTCGTCGGGCCGGACGCGGAGACAAGACTCGGAGCAGAATCGTTGCCCGAGACGGAGGGAGACGGTGCCGTGGTGTCCCTCGCAGGTGTGGAGGTGATCGCACGACGGGACCTGTCCTGCGGCGTGCCGGGATGGTCACTGCGAACTCCCGTCGAAGCACGGGACGAGGTCGTATCCTCGCTCGACGCGCCGATCATCTCTGCCGAAGCCGTCGACGTCATGCGTACCGAGGCGGGGCGCCCCCGATTCGACATTGACATCGACGCCGGCGTGCTGCCAAAGGAGTCGGGGCAGGAGGACCGGGCGGTGTCATACGACAAGGGCTGCTACTGCGGGCAGGAGGTCGTCGCGCGCCAACATTTCATCGGCAACCCGCGCAAGGCGCTCGTCGGCCTCGTGCCTCGCCAGCAAGGGGCCAGGGCTGGTGATGCCGTCACCCGCGACGGCAAGGAGTTGGGCACGCTCGGCACGGTGCACTACTCTCCCGTCCTCGAACACGAAATCGCCCTGTGTGTCCTCAAGGGCGCGGACCACGAAGTTGGCGTGGCCTACACCATAGAGCCTCACGCCGCCGAGCCCATCCTCGCCGACGTGGCCGGGCTGCCCTTCGTCACTTGACGGCGACCAGCTCCATGTAGAACACAAGGTCCTCGTCCGGGCCGATGTCACCACCAGCGCCGCGCTTGCCGTACGCGAGCTTGGCCGGGATCACCAGCCACACCTTGCCGCCCGCCTTCATGCTGAGCAGCGCCTCGGTCCACCCGGGGATCACGCCGCCCACAGAGAAGGTCGTCGGCTCGCCGCGGCCGAAGCTGCTGTCGAACAACTTGCCGTCGCGCTTTCTCCAGCCGGCGTAGTGGCACGAGACACTGTCCTGGCGCGTGGGCGACATGCCCTCGCCCGCGGCCACGACCATCATCTGGAGGCCGCTGGCGGTGGTCTTCAACTCCTCCGCGGTCGGCAACTTGAACTCGGGAATCGATAGTGGTTGCTGCACGCTGATGACCTCCACATGCCAGACGCCCGTGCGACCGCCGCCATGCTTGGCGGGGACATCGATGCGCCATATCTCACCTGCCTTCATGAGGGGCAGCACCTCCTTGAGGAATGGAAGCGGCGCGCTGGTGATCTTCAGCTTCACGTCCTGGTTGTAGAAGTCGCTGCAGTCCTGCAGCTTCTTGTCACCGCTCCAGAGTGCGAAGCGGATGTGGACCGCGGCCTCACTCCCACACACGTCGCCGGTCCCTGCCTGGATCACCTGGCAGGTCAGGCCCGACGCGATCTTCTTCTGCTTCTCCGGGTCGGGCTCGGTGTACACAGGTACCGCCGATAGGGCGAGAAGTTCGATCTGGAAGATCAGGGTCGCCTTGGCAGGGATCCGCGAATTGCCCGTGTCCCCGTACGCGAGATCGGACGGGATGGTCAGCTTGATCTTGCCGCCGACCGTGATCTTGGTGAGGCCCTCATTCCATCCCTTGATGACGCGACCCAGCCGGAACTTGGAGGGCTCGCCGCGCTTGACGGATGAATCGAAGATGGTCCCGTCCTCAAGCCAACCCGTGTAATGCACCGTCACCTCGTCATGCATCTTGGGGTGCAGCCCGCCGGCGCCGGCGCGCAGGACGCTGTACTTGAGTCCGGACGACGTGGTGACCGGGTCCTTGTCCTTCGGAATCACCAGCTTGTCGGCGTCAACCTGCGCTGGGAGCGCAGAGAGCAGAAGACCCGTCAGCAGAACAGGATAGAGGTGTCGCAAGATCATTCTCCGAGAATGGCGGAACTCGACCCTAACCCTCAGGCGCGGCCCCGACCAGACTGCGAGCGGCCCGCTACGGGTCAGACGCGCAGATGCGCGACCGGGGAGCCATTGACGAGATGGCTCTCGACGATTTCCTCGACGTCGTCGAGGGTGACCCTCCCGTACCAGACATTCTCCGGATAGACGACGATGGAGGGGCCCAGCTCGCACATGTCCAGGCACCCGGCCCGGTTCACGCGGATGCGAGGGCTAAGACCGCGTTCCTTCGCGAGCTGCTTCAGTTTGGTGTGGATGTCCGCCGACCCCGATGCTGCGCAGCAGCCACGCGGATGGCTGGGGCCGCGTTCGTTCAGGCAGACGAAGACGTGCCGCTCGTACCGACCTTCGGGCATGGCGCAATCATGGACGCTCAACTGCAGCCCATGGAGGCTCCACAGTTGAGGCACCTGTAGCAGGCGCCGTTGCGGACGGTGATGTGGCCGCAATCGTCGCAGAAGGGCGCATCACCCATCATCGTACCGAGATGATCAGACAGGACACCTCGATCCTGGCCAATCACGTCATTCCCTGTACCCCGGTCAGTCGACACCGGGTTGGGGTCCAACGATGCTACCTTCGCCTGCGCATCCTCAGGTCCGGCAACCGAATCCTCGAACTCGCGGATACGGTCTCGCAGCTCCGAGTTGTCTTTTCGGATCTGCTTCTCGGCCTCGGCCAGGCCTTCCTCGAGACCATCCGCCGGCTTCACGTGTACAAAGTCGCTGCGCCCGAGGTACTCCATCGCCAGGAGTCTAAACACGTAATCGATGACTGACGTCGACCACTTGATGTTCGGGTGGTCGACAGTGCCCTGTGGGTCAAAACGCGTGAACGTGAACACGTCGATAAAATCTTCGAGCGGAACGCCGTACTGCAACCCGAGGCTTACCGAGATGGCAAAGCAATTCATCATGCTACGGAAGGCCGCCCCTTCCTTGTGCATGTCCACGAAGATCTCGCCGAGGGACCCGTCCTCATAATTGCCAGTGCGCAAGTAGATCTTCTGGCCGCCGACCCGCGCCTCCTGAGTAAAGCCAAAGCGCTTCTTCGGCAAACGTCGGCGGCGCAGCGGTGGCTTGATCGACTCTGGGAGCGCCTGGGCTGCGGATGCGGCCGCCGCTTCGTCCACAATCGCCGGCGAGGCCTCTCTCTTGGTTCCCTTGCCCGCGTTCAGTGGTTGCGAACCCTTACTGCCATCGCGATAGAGAGCAACGGCCTTCAGCCCAAGCTTCCACGAGTCCATATAGGCCTGGTGGATGTCCTCCTCCGTCACGTCATTGGGCATATTCACCGTCTTCGAAATGGCCCCCGAAATGAACGGCTGAACAGCCGCCATCATGTGCAGGTGCCCCGAGTGGTGAATGAATCGGTCGCTGCGCGGGCCGCAGCGGTTGGCGCAATCGAATACCGGCAGGTG
>JABSRK010000231.1 GCA_013213915.1 Planctomycetota bacterium | reverse complement strand
GAACGCAATCTCAAGACCGTTATCGAGTACGACGGAACTGCGTACGTGGGCTGGGAGCGTCAGAAGAACGGGCTCGGCATCCAGGAAGTCCTGGAGGAAGCCGTCCACACCATCACCCGTGAGCGCGTCGTCGTCGAAGGGTCCGGGCGTACGGACGCTGGAGTGCACGCGCTCGGCCAGGTCGCGTCGTTCCGCGTCGAGAGCGACATCCACGTCGAGAAGTTGCGTCTCGGGCTCAACGCGGTCCTGCCTCCCGATATCGCGGTGCTCTCGATCGAGGAGGCGGACGCGGGTTTCCATGCGCGACGAAGCGCGAAGAACAAGCAGTACCGCTACACGATTCTCAACGCGCCCGCGCGGCGTCCTCACGCCAGGCTGGTGAGCTATCACTTTCCGCAACCGCTGGATCACGAGGCGATGGCGGAGGCCGCGCGCTGCTTTGTCGGCGAACACGACTTTTCTGCGTTTGCGCGTGAAGCAGACCAGAAGAAGACCTGCGTTCGCACCATCCTCGAGGCGCAAGTGGTGAGAGACGGTGGATTCCTCCACGTGGATGTCGTGGGGACCGGGTTCCTCTACAACATGGTCCGGATCATCACCGGGACGCTCATCGAGGTCGGGGTGGGCAAGCGCGATGCCGGGACCGTACCCGCGTTACTTCAATCGAAGCGACGTGAGGAAACTGGCTACACGGTGCCTGCGCATGGACTTGCGCTCGTGCAGGTGGGCTATTGACGGATCGGTTGCCGCCGAAGACCAGAGCGGGCGGACGGATATAATGGGCCGCGCAAGGAGAAAAGCCCTTGGAGATAACGATCACCGGGCGTCACCAGCCCGTCGAAGAGGCCGCGCGCGAGTATCTGGAAGAGAGGCTTGGGCGGCTTGCTCGGCTTTTTGAGCGTTTGACCGCGGTGCACGCCATCCTCGACCATGGGCACGGCGAGTACATCGTCGAGTTGACGGCGAGCGCGCCACCGCACCACCGATTCTCCGCTCGGGCAGAGGGGGCGGAGCTTCGGCTGGCCATCGATGTGGCTGACCACAAGCTCGAGGCCCAGGTCCGGAGCTGGAAGGAGAGGATCGTCGACCATCGGCCGTGACAGCCATGCCCAGGTTGAGGGTACCCCCGCGAGCATCTATCCTGTTTGCTCCGGGGAGATCATGAACCTGACTGGACTTCTGGACCACCGAATCGGGATCGACGAGCTCGCGACCGGGGACGTGCCGTCGACCTTTACTGCCATCGTCGAGGGGTTGGTCGCCGGAGGAGCGATCGATGCGGCCGATTCCACTACGCTGCACGAAGCCTTGATGGAGCGGGAGACATCCGGCAGCACCGCGTTCCAACACGGTTTTGCACTTCCGCACGTTTTTTGTGATGTGGTCGACCGCATCTGGGTGACCGTCGCGCGGCATCCGAGTGGCCTGGACATGGCGGCCGCCGACGGTGAACGGACGACCGTCATCATCTGCATTGTCGGCCCGGAGGCCGAGCGTGACACCTACCTCTCCCTGTTGCGGGGGATCGCAGGCATCTTGCGTGACGGCCAATCGCGGCGGTTCATTCACCAGGCGTCCACTGCTTCCGAGATCTTCGAGACGCTGCTTGAGGCCGAAATTGCCTGACGAACCTCCGCTGTCCTCTTCGGGAGGCGCATCGCCCGCGACGAACCGCAAGGTCGTCGTACTCGGTGGCGGCACGGGAATTTCTGCGGCGCTGGAGGGCATCAAGGAGAGCGGCTCGGAGGTGACGGCCATCGTGACGGTCGCGGACGACGGCGGATCGTCGGGCCGATTGCGGAAGGACTATCACATGCTTCCTCCGGGGGACATCCGCAATTGCCTGGTCGCTTTGTCCGATGGCGATCCGTTGCTCGGTGAGCTGTTCAATTACCGATTCGAGGACTCGATCCTGAAGGGGCACTCTTTCGGCAACCTGTTCCTCGCCGTGCTCACGAGACTGACGGGCGACTTCCGCGCGGCGGTTGATCGGGCGCGGGGCCTGCTCGGTGTCACCAATCGGGTCATCCCCAGTACCTCGACGCGGGTGGTACTCGTCGCCCGGCATCCCGACGGCACGCGTTCAACGGGAGAGCAGTGCATCTCTCGCGGCGGCAAGCCGATCAGCGGCATGGAGCTCAAGCCCCAGCCGCCGTCGATATCGGACGAGATCAAGGGCGTCATTGCGGAGGCGGACCTCCTCGTGCTGGGACCGGGAAGCCTCTTCACGAGCCTGGTGCCGAACTTGCTGGTGCCCGGCATGCCAGAGGCGCTCGCCGAGGCGCGCGCCCCCGTCGTCCTCGTTGCCAACCTGGCGACGCAACCGGGGGAGACCGATGGTTTCCTTCTCGGCGACCACGTCCGAGCCATTCGCGACGTCGGAGGGCTGACGCGCCTCGATGGTCTCATCGTCAACGTGACCCCGGTGTCGGACGAGGTGCGTGAGCGGTACCACGAGTCAGGTGCGAATCTGATCGCTCTGGACGACGGGGCTGCTTCCGTGGAGGGAATCCCGGTCGTCGGCGCTGATCTCGTGCGACTCACCGAGGACGGCTTTCTTCGACACGATGCAACGCGTCTCGCCGCGACCTTGCATGGCGTGCTCGAAGCCGGCGTGGAGACGGAGGGTGGCTGATGATCCGGTTACCCGAGAGGTTGAGTTGGTAAATCCCCAGGGCCTGCACGCTCGGCCGGCGTCGTTGCTGGTTCGCAAGGCGAATGAGTTTGACGCGTCGGTCAAGCTGTGGATCGATGGTGATCAGGCCGACTGCAAGAGCATCATGGAGGTCATGATGCTCGCCTCCCCGCAAGGCACGAAGGTGACCATCGAAGCGGAGGGATCAGAGGCGGGCACGGTGGTAGAAGCGCTCGCCAAGCTGTTCGCCGACGGGTTCGGGGAGGCGTACGAATGAGCCGGCGTGTTCGCGGCACGATCGTCTCGGAAGGACTCGCGCGCGGCGAAGCGCTTGTGGTCGCTACGGGCGAGGTCTTCGTTCCGGAGGAGCGTGTCAGCGAGAACCTCGTCGAGCGCGAGGTGCACCGATTCAGGCGATCTGTAGATGCTGCACGGGCCGAGATCGCAGAGGAGGAGAAGGCCGCTCGCGAGCGACTCGGCGAGATGTCCGAGATCATCGGGTGGTATCTCACGATCCTCGCCGACGAGACGACTCTCTTGCAGCCCATCGAGGACATGATGCGGCGCGAGCGTTACACGGCGAGGTACGCGACGTTCCGCAGGTTCACCGAGATCGCCGCGCAATTCGAGGGCGCTGGTGAGCCGATGGCGAGCCGTGTTCCGGACATCATCGATGTCAAGCGGCGGCTGATCTCCCATCTGCGTGGAGGGCGCAAACCCCTTGGAGAACTCGAGCGCCTCAAGCGCAAGGTCGTCATCATCGCGGACGATCTGACTCCCTCTCAAACCGCGAGCCTCGATCGGGAGAAGGTGCTCGCATTCGCTACCGATCGCGGTGGCCCGGCCGGGCACACGGCGATTCTCGCTCGCCATCTCGGCATTCCAGCGATCGTCGGACTCGACAACGTCACCAGCATGGTGCGCTCCGGCGAGCCCGTCATCATCGAGGGGCTGCTGCGCGGCGAGGTGATCGTCGAACCGGATCAGAACGACGTCCACGAATACCAGACCCTCAGCCGCCGCCTGCAGGCGCGGCGCCGTCGGGTGCACCTTGACCAGGACCGGGCCCTCACGAAGGACGGGGTCCCGATCACGATCCTCGGCAATATCGACCGCGGCGAACAGGTGCAAGGGCTGCGTGAACTCGGCGTGCAGGGCGTCGGCCTGTTCCGAACCGAGTTCCTGTTTCTGGGCAAGACCGCCCCGGATGAAGAGGCGCAGCGCCAGCACTATTCCCGCTTGCTGCGCGACATGGCGCCGCACAGTGTGTGCATCCGGACAATGGACTTCGGAGCTGACAAGTGGGACCACCGCGTCGGCGGAGGGGGAGAGCCGAACCCGTTCCTTGGCATGCGTGCGATCCGTTTGAGCTTCGCCCACGAGGCCCTGTTTCGGACGCAGCTCCGCGCGATTCTCCGCGCTTCTCTCGAAGGTAGCTGCCAGATCATGTTCCCCATGATCTCGGACGTGGCGGAGTTCCGACGTGCGGTGGAAATTCTCCAGAGCGTGAAGGACGAGCTGCGCCGGGAGAACGCTCCTTTCGATGATCGGGTGGAGGTGGGCGCCATGATCGAGGTGCCGTCGGCCGCGCTGACGGTCGAGAACATGCTCGCCGACGTGGATTTTGTCAGCCTCGGCACGAATGACCTGACCCAGTACACGTTGGCGGTGGACCGTACCAATCCGCTGGTCGCTGAGATGTTCGTGCCGCACCATCCGGCCGTGCTGCGACTCATGCACCGCACGGTTGCGAAGTGCGAGGCGCACGGGACGCCGCTCAGCGCCTGCGGTGAGATGGCCGGTACGGCCGAATACGCCCCCGTGATGCTCGGGCTCGGGCTCACCCGCCTGAGCATGGCAGCGGGGCGTGTCCCCGACGTCGTGACGCGGATTCGCAAGCTCAGCCGCGAGGCCTGCCGGGATGTCCTGGACCGGATGCTGAACGCGGACGGCGCGGCGGCGGCGCACCAGATCCTCACGGATTTCAACCGACCGCCGGTTGCCCGGCGTCGCCAGTCGCGTTGATGACGAGGGCCGCGACCTGCCCCTTCTTCGCCCTGTCCCACGGGTTCCACAGAACGAAGGGCGGACCGGGCGAGCGATTACGTGTCGCAGCGAACCCGCACGATCGTATCGGGTCTCGCCAGATACGGAGTTCTCGGAGAGTGTCGTGGACACGCAGCGGGGCCAGATCTATATTCTGGGGATTGTCAACAACTGCTTGGTGACGCGGGACTCCGGTCCCCCCCCCCCTCCTCAACCAGGAAGCAGAAATATGTTCAGTCGTACCATCCCTGCATTCGTGCTCGCTGTCGTTGCGATGCTTGTTGCTGCGCCCGTCGGTGCGCAGGTCGTACAGGCGAACTACCCCTTGACCGTGGACCTCCTGGACACGACGGGCACCTACGGCCCCGTGATGCTGACCGGGAATGCGGGTCCGGCGCCAGCGCCGCCGACCGCCGGCGGTGTGTGCCACAACGGCAACTACTATTTCAGCGGTGGTCCGGGGCAGGACATCAGATCCCCCGACATCTCGTCGCTGGACGCCAACGATTTCCAGATCGACCTCGAGTTCAACATTGCCGCCTTGGGGACGGGCAACATGCCCATCCTCATGATGGGTAACGGCTGGAGATGGATCGGACTCTACGTCCAGCCGACCGGGACGCTTGGAGCCAAGCACAACAACTCCAACATGACATGGTCCACCACGACCGTTGCCGCTGGAACGTGGTACAGCGCTTCTCTGCGATTTGAGAGCGGCATCCTCCAGATAGACCTCAACGGCGTCCAGATCCACCAGGACCTCGCGATTGGCGCCCTCAACACCGGTAACGACATGTGCTTCACGACGAACGACTTCAGCAACGGCTCGGCCTACAACGGCTGCATCCGCAACGTCACCCTCACGAATGACACGACACTGCTCGGGGGCAGCGACTACCAGGTGAACAGCGCCATTTCGTCGCTGGATCTCGACGGCGTCTCGGGCTCCGCGTTCGCGGGCGCTGAGACCACCGTGTGCGTCGGTGGCGCGACCACCCTGAACTCGGCTTCGGCCACGGGCACCCCGACCGACATCGCGGTCGTCTTCGCGGCCATCGGTCCCACGATGGCGCTCAGCAGTTTCAACAACACCGTCAACATCGACGTGCTCCACCCGACCATGTTCAGCTTCAATGGCGGCGCTCCGAACTTCGCGGGGCTCCTCAACCTGCAGCCGCATCCGGGCGCGTTCAGCTTCCTGGTCCCGACCGGCGGCCCATTCGTCGGCTCGGCCCAGCAGCTCGCCGTCGATCCCTCCAACGCCGACGGCTACGCGCTCTCCCAGGCCTCGCAGCT
>JABSRK010000230.1 GCA_013213915.1 Planctomycetota bacterium | reverse complement strand
TCGCGTACCGTCGTCGCATTGAGGTCGGACACGCGGGGATCGAGGTCGAGGTCGGGGTTGAATGCCCGCAGGTGTCCGGCGAGGGCCGCCGCCTTGGGCAGTCCGGCGGCTGCGTCCTGCGCGGTGTAGAGCGCCTGACGACCGAGGTTGGACTCCTCCACCACATCGCGATCCACGAGCACGAGGCGCCCGACGCCGACCCGCGCCAGCTGCTCCGCGAGTGACGCGCCCAGGGCGCCGCACCCGACGAGCACCACCGTGCTCTCGAGCAGCCGGCGCTGGCCGTCGGTCCCGATGGCCCGGAACAGCACCTGTCGGGAATAGCGGGGATCTTCGGGAGACGCTGGCATTCGTATCTCGTGCTCTCGACGCGGGTCACCACGCCTGACTCAACCCGTTGGCGAGCGGCCACTTCAGGAGAAGCGGCCCCGCTTGCCGGGCTCATTCCCCTGCTCTACCATGACCGTGCGCGCGGCGCAGGAGTCATCCGTTGATGGGAGAAAACACGAGCCTCTTCAAGGTCTTCCGTGTCCTGTGGTTTCCGGTGTCCATCAACGCCATGGCCCTCGGAGCCGCGGCCGTGGTGCTCTTCTGGGCCGGCTCCTGGATCTGCGCCCTCGTGGCCGGCATGCCTGAGGGCATGGAGAACCTCCATGCGGATCTCCAGCCGACCACGTCGCAGATCGCGGACACTCTGACCCACAGTTTCCCCGATCGACTGCTGACCGTCGCGGAAGCGCGATCGTGGCCCGAGATCGGACCGACGGGACACTTCGGCGTGGTGTTCGCCCTGCAGATCGTGCTGTTCTTCTTCCTGTGGTCCACGTTCGGCGTGGCCATCTGCCGGATCCTCGCCCTGCGCATCGCCCGCGACGAGTACTGCGCCCTCGGCTCCGCGTTCGCATTCGCGTGGCGCGTGAAGCTGACGGGGATGCTGTACCCGCTCGCCGTCATGCTCCCGATCCTGTTCCTGCTCCTGTGCAACCAGTTCGCAGGCGTCGTGACCTGGATTCCAGGGCTCGGGTGGGTGCTCGGTCTCCTGCTGCTCCCGCTGACCATCATCTCGAGTCTGCTGGCGGTGCTCATCGGGATCGCAGGGCTCGTGTCACTTGGCTTCATGCCGGCTGCTATCGCGACCGAGCGCAAGGGCACGTACGACTCCCTCGGGAAGTCGTTCAACTACGTGTTCGCCCGCGCCATACCGCTCATCCTGCAGTTGGTCATCCTCTTCTACTTCCTCGGCTTCGTCCACGAGTTGTTCGTGGAGCAGCGCCTGGTCGAAGGGGTCGTCGCCGACAGCATGCTGCCCCTGTGGGAAGACAGCACATCTGATTTCCAGCGCATGGTGCAAGGTCAAAACCTCGACGGGTTCCAGGGATACTGCGCCTTCGCGTACGGGGCCGTCATGGGCCTCTATCGCCTGCTGCTGTGGGGCGCGTTGATCTCCTTCACCTTCGGCGCGTTCACCTCTCTGTTCCTCATCCTGCGCAAGGACGTGGACGGGGTGGACTACAGCGACGTGGCGCGGGATCCGTCCGACGCCCCGGACGTTCCAGAGACGCCGGCGCCACCGGCGTCGTCACCGGCGGCCGAAGAGGCCCCAGAGAACGGCCCCACTCCTTCTGACTGAACCGCGCTGCGCGCGTTCCGCTCGAGACTCCGGACTTGCCACCCGTACACCCTCTCCCTCCGCTCCCGTTATCGCTCCGAGCGGTATCACCGCGAGTGTCCGAGCGTCCCGGCATATTGCCGGCACCCGAACTCGCCGATGAAGCTCGGCCTGGTTGCGGAAACGGCGCTCAAACAACCGCAGTGTGGCTTGGAGGCACCGTCACCCTGTAGACTGGACCCTGCCCGCAGCCGACACCGACCTGGACCTTCTTTCGGTGACGGCCCTCATACCCATGACACGTGCTCTCCTGTCCTTAGTCGTGACGGCGGCCCTGGCAGCCCCGGCGTGCGCCCAGACCCTCGACATCGCGGTTCGCGTCCCGAACGCATCGGCCATGACGGCCCTGCTCCGGAACGACTTCGACGTGGTCAGCGGGTATCCCGATGTCCGGGTCTTGGGCAATGCCAGCGACCTTGCGGCCATCGCCGGTCTCGGATTTGGGACTCGCGTCGTCCACCAGAACATCGAGCAGTTCTACGCCTCGCGCCTGCAGCCCAGCCCTCGGTCGGGCGCCAATCCACCGTTCGGACAGGGGTCCATGGGCGGGTACTACACGGCGAGCGAGCTCGTCCTCGCCATGGATGACCTGCAGATCCAGTACCCGACCCTCATGGCGCCGAAGGTCTCTCTTGGCCAGACCCTGGAGGGACGCGACATCTGGATGTGGAAGGTGTCGGACAACCCGCTGCAGGATGAGAACGAGCCCGAGATCCTGATCGACGGGTGCCACCACGCACGGGAGCCCATCGCGCTCCAGGCGGCGGTGTGGTTGGCGAAGCAACTCTGCGAACGCTACGGCTCAGACGCCGAACTCACCGAGATCGTGGACAAACGCGAACTCTACATCGTGCCCCTCGTGAACGTGGACGGCTACGTCTACAACGAGATGACCCACCCCAACGGTGGCGGCGTCTGGCGCAAGAACCGCCGTCCCAACGCGGGTGGCAGCTTCGGCGTCGATCCCAACCGCAACTACGGGTTCCAGTGGGGCCTCAACAACGCCGGTTCGAGCGCCACACCATCGTCACCGTACTACCGCGGCACCGCGGCGTTCAGCGAGCCGTGCACGCAGGCGATGCAGGGCCTCGCGAACACGATCCAGTCAACCCTGTCCGGTTACTTCTCCATGCACGCGTACGGCGGGATGGTGTTCATCCCGCCCGGATACGCGAGCGGCGTCACCGCGTCGGCGGCGGTCGAACCGATCTACGCGACCTTCGCGAACGAGATGAGCCTGATGAGCCCCCTGTATGCGACGGGACACTCGTACGCGCTCCTCGGACAGTCATCCAACGGAACGTCACTCGATTGGTTCTACGGGAGCGTCAACGGCGGCGAGAGCGTGTGGTCGTTCACCGCCGAGCTCGGCAGCGCGTTCGACGGCTTCTGGCCGCCGACCTCACGCATGGTGCCGATCTGCGAAGACGCTTTCGTCTACCTGAAGCACGTTATCCGCGTGTGCGGCCCCGACCCACGCGTCGCTGACATCACCGTCACCGAGGTGAGCGGCGGGAGCGTCAGCGGGAGCTGGGATCAAGGGGAACTGCTCGACGTCACCGCGACCGTCACGAATGGCGGGACCCAGAGCGGGGTGTTCGAATTCAGCGCGGAGAGCGAGAGCCCGTGGCTGACGGTCCTCAGTGGCCCCGTCACGGTGGGCACGATCTCCCCGAACGGCGGCACCATGGTCGGCGCCCTGCCCGTGCACCTCCAGATCGACCCGGCCGCGCCCATCGGCGTCGAAATCAGCTTCGATGTCGTCGTTCGAGGTCCGTTCGGAGTCCAGGCGCGGCGGACGATCTCGCAGCCGGTCGGATTGCCGACGGCCGTCATCCTCACGGACGACTTCGAGGGTCCGAACGCGGGCTGGACGGTCGACAACGAGGTCTCGTCGCCCGGAGACTGGGTCCGCGCCGATCCAACCGGGACAAGCTTCGCCGGTCAGATGTGGAACCCTGAGGACGATCACACTCCGGGCTCAGGCACGGATTGCTGGGTGACCGGCAACGCCGCGACAGGCGCAGGCACCCACGCAAGCCACGATGTGGATGGCATCACGAGCCTCGTCTCTCCCCTGCTCGACGCGTCCCACGTCCATGACCCCGTGATCAGCTACTGGAGGTGGTTCGCCGCCTCGAACGTCGCGACGCCTCACCTGGAGGTCTGGCTGTCCAACGACGCGGGCGCGACGTGGCTGCAAATCGACTCGGTTCTGGCCAACCAGCCGACGTGGCGTGAGGTCTCCTACCGCATCGACGATCACATGCCGCGGACCAGCGCGATGAAGATCAAGTTCCGCGCGGTGGACTGGCCTTCGCTGGACATCCTCGAGGTCGCGATCGACGACTTCCGCCTCCACGGCTTCCAGCCGGCCTTGGACCTGACCGTCACCGGAACGCCCATGATCGGCCACACCACAGGAATCCTCTTCTCTGCGCCCCACTTCCCGCTGGTGCCGTACCTGCTCGGCGTTTCTCGCACAGCGACCATCGGCATCCCCGTCCCCATCGGAACCGTCCCCCTCGACAAGGACGACCTGTTCGACCTCGTGCCCCTCTATCCGTCGATCTTCAGCGGCTTCCACGGAAGCCTCGACGCCTCGGGCACGGCCGCTGCGAATCTCGTCATCCCGAGCATCCCGAGTATCTCCGGCTGGACCTTCGTCCTTTCGGGCGTCACCCTTAACGCCACCCTGGACGTCACGGCGATCGCCGGCGGCCAGCGGTTCGTGCTGCCCTAGGGGCGATCTCGAACGTCGCGGGCGAGATCCCTACACTGCAGACATGAGAATCCTCACGCTGGCGTATCTCTGCGTGCTCAGCCTCGCCGTCCAGGCCCAACCACCTGTGGCAAGCGAGCACCAGGAAGAGGCCAGGCCGACCACCAACCGGATGGCGAAGGAGCAGAGCCCGTATCTACAGCAACACAAGCATGACCCGGTGGACTGGCATCCGTGGGGAACGGAGGCGTTCGAGAAGGCGAATAAAGCGGAGAAGCCGGTTTTCTTGAGCATCGGTTATGCGGCTTGCCATTGGTGCCACGTCATGCAGCGCGAGTCGTTCCAGAACAAGGACATCGCCGCCTACATGAACGAGCACTTCATCTCGATCAAGCTCGACCGGGAAGAGCGGCCGGACATCGACCGCATCTACATGGAAGCCTGCCAGATCATGAAACAGGGAGGCGGCGGCTGGCCACTGTCCGTGTTTCTGATGAGCGACAAGAAGCCGTTCTACGTCGATACGTACATCCCCCCCGATCGCTTCAAGACGCTGCTCGAAGGCATCCACAAAGCGTGGACCGATGAGGACCGAAAGAAGCTCCTGTTGACGCAGACCGCGAGCTTCTCCAAATACTTAAGAGACATCCAGCAACGCGGGGCGACGGAAGACATGCCGGACCCGCAGATGCTCGAGGAGGCGAACCTCGGTCTCCTCCAGGGCGAGGACAAGGACCACGGCGGGTTTGCCCGCCCGCCGCGGTGGGCACCGAAGTTCCCGAGCCCGAGTACTCCTTTGTTCCTCCTCCGTCAGGCCGCGCGCAAGGGCGATCCACGCACTCACGGCGGCCGCGCCGTCAAGCGCATGCTCGACGCGATCCTGCGAGGAGGCATCCACGATCACCTGGCGGGCGGGTTCCACCGCTACAGCACCGATCGTTTCTGGAAACTGCCCCACTTCGAGAAGATGCTCTACGACCAGGCCCTCCTGGCGCAGTTGTTTCTCGAAGCGTCCCAGGTCTTTGAAGACGAGCGCTACCGACAAGCAGTGCGCGAGACGCTCGACTGGTGCCTGGCGGACATGCGCACCCCCGAAGGCGGGTTCATCAGCGCCTATGACGCGGACGCCGACCACGTGGAGGGAGCGACGTACGTGTGGCGCATGCAGGAACTGCACGACCTGCTGAGCAAGGACGAAGCGTCCGCCATGATTGCTTGGAGCGGGGCCACCGAGGCCGGCAACTGGCGCGAACAGGCGACTCCGACCCACGAGACGAAGACGAACATCCTCCACGAGAGCGTCGCCCCAGCCGTGGCGGCGCAAAAACTCGGCATCGATGAGTCACAGCTGCGGGCCCGGCTTGCGTCCGCACGAAAGAAGCTGCTGAAAGCCCGCGCTGCCCACCCCCAGCCCATGGCCGACATCAAGGTCCTGACCGGGTGGAACGGCCTCATAATCTCCACCCTCGCACGCGCCGGCATCACCCTCGGCGAGCCGCGCTACGTCGCCGAGGCCATCAAGACCGCCAGGGCGATCGACGCCGGACTTCGCCAGAAGGACGGCCGCTACCTGCGATCACTCGCCGGTGGAAAGGCGCGCCACCCCGGCACGCTGTTCGACCACGCAGCGATGCTCGTTGCGTGTCT
>JABSRK010000023.1 GCA_013213915.1 Planctomycetota bacterium | reverse complement strand
GCTGCTTCAAGGATCGCACGCTGATGGACCTCGATCCGCACGCGGTCATCGAAGGCATGGCGATCGCGGCCCACGCCACGGGCGCGACGCGGGGGTTCATCTACCTGCGCTACGAATATCCCGAGACCGAGGGCATCCTCGAACGAGCGCTCGAAGAGGCGCGGGGCGCGGGCCTGATCGGCGGCGAAACAGGGTTCGACCTCTGGGTACGGCGTGGCGGCGGGGCGTACATTTGCGGCGAAGAAACGTCTCTGCTGAACAGCCTCGAGGGCAAGCACCCGTTCCCCCGCGACCGTCCTCCCTTCCCCGTCACGCGCGGGTACGAGGATCTGCCCACCGTCGTCAACAACGTCGAGACGCTGTCATCGGTCCCGCCGATCCTCTCCCGGGGCGCCGACTGGTATCGCGAACTCGGCGACGCCGACCACGCCGGCACGAAGGTCATCAGTCTCTCCGGCGACATACGACGTCCGGGCAACTACGAAGTCCCGCTCGGTTTTCCGCTGCCGGAACTCCTGAACGAATGGGCCGGCGGCGCTCCGGACGGGCGCGTGATCCAGGCCGTCACCATGGCCGGTCTGTCCGGCGGCTTCCTCGCCAAGGAGGGGCTCCACGTCACCCTGGACGAACCGAGCATCCGCGCCTACGACTCGTTCCTCGGCGCCGGGGGAATCATGGTCCTGGACGATTCCCGAGACATGGTCGCCGTCGCTCACTCGGCCATGGAGTTCTTCGCCCACGAGTCGTGCGGGAAGTGCTTCCCCTGCCGGATCGGGACGGAGCGGCTGACTGAGCGCCTCAACGGCGGTGGCCCGCCCGCCCTCGACTCCTGGCAGGAAGAGGTCAGTGACATCGGCGACACGATGAAGGCCACCAGCGCCTGCGGGCTCGGCATGGCCGCCCCCCTCATCACCGAGAGTCTGGCACGATGGTTTCCGGACCAGATCGAGGGACACGTGAAGGGCAAGACGTCATGATTCAGCGCGGCGAAGAAGGAACAGCCGCGAACGCCACCGTCAACATCGACGGCACGGACGTCCCGTTCGCCGACGGGGAGACGCTGTACGAGATCTGCTCTCGACACCAGAAGGACGTCCCGACCCTGTGCTACGACCCCCGCCTCGATCCGTTCGGAGGATGCCGGCTCTGCGTCGTCGAGCTCGAGGGTGCGCGCAACCCGGTAGCGTCTTGCACGACCCGGGCGACACCAGGGATGAAGGTCCGCACGGAGACCGGAGCGATCGAGAAGCACCGGCGCACCCTGCTGGAGCTCGTCGTGTCCGAGAATCGGCAGGTCGCCGTGGACGAGCTGTCGGGGTACGCATCCCAGGAGATGAAGACCCTCGTCGACCGCTACGACGCCGACCGCGGGCGCTTCCAGGGCAAGAAGTCCGGACACAGCCGCGAGGACGACGACAACCCGTTCATCCTGCGCGACTACGACCAGTGCATCTCCTGCTACCGATGCGTCCGGGTCTGTGCCGAGCAGGAAGGCGACTACGCCATCAGCGTCATGAACCGCGGCTTCGACACCAAGATCACGACCGAGTTCAACGGCCTGCTGCGCGACTCCGATTGCACGTTCTGTGGGCAGTGCATCCAGACCTGTCCGACGGGCGCGCTGGCGGACAAGAAGGCTCTCGCCAACGCCGACGTTCCCGGCGACATCGAGAAGACCCGCACCATTTGTCCGTACTGCGGTGTGGGGTGCTCGGTCGACCTGGTCACCAAGGGCGACAGGCTCGTCGGCGTTCAGCCCGCCATGGACGGCCCGGCCAACGAGGGCGCGCTCTGCGTCAAGGGCCAGTTCGCTTTCGGATTCGTTCAGCACGACGACCGGCTCAAGACCCCGCTGGTGCGCGGCGACGACGGGGAGCTGCACCCCGCGAGCTGGGACGCCGCCCTCGATCGCGCAGCGGACGGTTTCCGCGGGGTCGTCGAACGTCACGGACGCGAGGCGCTCTACGCCGTCGCGTCCGGGCGGGCGCCCCACGAAGCCGCGTACACCATGCAGAAGATCATGCGCGCAGGATGGGGGCTCAACCACATCGATAACTGTTCGCGTGCGTGACACGCCCCCACCGTCGCCGGTCTGGCGGCAACCATCGGACGCGGGGCGATGACGAACCCCCTCGCGGACATGGACAAGCCCGATGTGATCTTCTGCATCGGCACGAACATGACTGAGTGCCATCCCGTCGCCGCGACGGGCATCAAGAAGGCGGTGGCCGCCGGGTCGAAGCTGATCGTCGTGGACCCGCGGCACATCGACCTCGCCAAGCAAGCGGACGTGTACCTGCCCATCCGGGTCGGATCGGACACGGCGCTCCTCCTCGCCATGGCCCACGTCATCGCACGCGAGGACCTCGTCAACAAGACGTTCACCGACGAACGGACGACCGGGCTCGAAGAGTTCGTCGAACACGTCAAGGGATTTCCCCCCGAGTGGGCCGCGCCCATCTGCGAGGTCCCGCCGGAGGACATCGAGAAGGCTGCCCGGCTCTACGCCAAGGCCGATCGATCCGCCATCTACTACACGCTGGGCATCACCGAGCACATCTGCGGCGTCGACAACGTCAAGAGCCTCTGCAACCTGACGCTCATGACCGGGCACATCGGCAGGGAAGGCACGGGCATCAACCCGATGCGCGGGCAGAACAACATCCAGGGCGCCGGCGACTGCGGCGCCCTTCCGAACAACTACCCGGGCTTCCAGGCCGTTGACGATCCCGAGCACCAGGAGAAATTCGAGCGCATCTGGGGCACCAAGGTCGACCTCGAGCTCGGCATGACCAAGGTCACGGCGCTCGAACGCTGCGGCGAGAGCATCTTTGGAATGATGATAGACGGCGAGAACACGCTGCTGAGCGATCCCGATCGCAATCACTGCCAGCACGCACTGGAGAGCCTCGAACACCTGGTCGTCATCGACATCTTCCTGACCGAGACCGCCAAGCTCGCGCACGTCGTCTTCCCGGCCACATCGTGGGCCGAGACCGACGGCGTCTGCACGAACACCGAGCGCCGCGTGCAGCGTCTGCGCGCGGCCGTTCCAGCTCAGGGCGACGCGAAGCCCGACTGGTGGATCGTCAGCCAGATCGCCCGCCGGCTTGGCTTCGAAGGCTTCGAATACGAGTCGGCGAAGGACGTGTTCAACGAGCTCTGTGAGGTCTCGCCCCTGTACAACGGCCTCGATTGGGACCGCATCGACGAGGGCGAGTACCACTGGCCGGTCCCCGACAAGCACCACCCGGGCACGCCGCGGCTGCACGAGACCGGCTTCGAGAACGGGCGAGGCATCTTCTCTTGCACCACGTACAGGGATCCCGCCGAGACCATCAACGACGACTACCCCCTGTGGCTCACCACGGGTCGCCGCCTGCAGAGCTACCACACCCATACCCAGACGGGTCGCTCCGGCGGCATGGAATACTTCCTCCCCGGCGAGTCCCTCGAGATGCACCCGGACGACGTCACCCGCCTCGGTCTCGCCGACGGAGAACCGTGCCGGATGTCGAGCCCCCGCGGCGCTATAGACATCGTCGTCAAGGCGACCACCAAGTCGCGGCCGGGAACCGTGTTCACGAGCTTCAGCTTCAAGGACACCCCCGTGAACGTCCTGACCGGATCGGGCTACGACCCGACCACCCATACGCCGGAGCTCAAGGTCTGCCCGGTGCGGGTCGAGCCGGTCGCCGCCAGCTGAGTCACGCCCATGGCCCTGGACCTCGAGCAGACGCTGAAGGACCTGGTCGCCCGTCCCAGCGTCAACCCCATGCACGGCGAGCCAGGACCCGAGTGCCTGGAGGGGCGCGTCACGGATTACCTGCAGACGACGTTCGAGAAGCTCGGTCTGCCGTGGGCACGCCAGGAGGTGGCCCCCGGACGGGACAATTTCTTCTCCCGCCTTGACGGTGACCCGAGTTGTGTCCTGCTCCTCGAAGCGCACCAGGACACGGTGCCGGTGGATGGCATGACGATCCCGCCCTTCGAGCCGACGGTCCACGACGGGCGGCTCTACGGACGAGGGGCGTGCGACGTCAAGGGGGGCATGACAGCCATGATCGGCGCCATCGCTCGCCTGAAGGCGGAACGTCCGAACGGGTTACCGACCATCGTGTTCGCGGGCTCGGTCAACGAGGAGCACGGATACGACGGCGCCGCCGCTTTTGATCGGTACTGGAAGAACACAGGCCTGGTCCCGCGCAAGCCAGACCTCGCCGTCGTCGCCGAGCCCACGGCCCTGAACGTGGTCGTCGCCCACAAGGGTCAGGTTCGCTGGCGCGCGCACACGTCGGGGATTGCGGTCCATAGCGCTCAGCCCGAGCGTGGCGTCAACGCCATCTACAGGATGAGCCGCGTCATACAGTCCATCGAGCGCTGGGCGAATGACGTCGCACCCACCCTCGGTAAAGATCCACTCTGCGGGCAGACGACGCTCAGCGTCGGCACCGTCGCTGGGGGGATCGGCGTGAACGTGGTGCCCGACCAGTGCGCCATCGACATCGACGTCCGCGTCCTGCCCGGTGACGATCCCGAGGCCGTGCGGCGGCACGTCATGGACCATGTGGACGCCGACCCCGACGTGCCGTTCGACGTCGAACACGACGCCCCGTTCCTCGTCGGCCTGCCGCTGGCCGCCCACGGCAACGACGACCTCGCAGAACAACTCGTCAACGCCGTGCGCCACGAGACGGGGCAGGGAGAGACCATCGCCGTGCCATTCGGCACCGACGCCGCACAACTCGCAGCTGACGGCATCCCCTCCGTCGTGTTCGGTCCAGGGTCCATCGAACAAGCCCACACCAAGGACGAGTGGATCGAGCTCAAACAGCTCGCCATCGCGCGCGACGCGTTGTGCCGGGCCGCTCTCGCCCTGCGCAGATGACGACGCCCGCATCCGGCAGGCAGTCCGAAATTCTGGGAGGATGCCCGCCATGTCCCGCCCCCCCCTTGGCGTTGTCACGCTGCTACTCGCCCCGCTCCTCGGGGCCTGCTCCGCGCCGCCGACGGCTCCGCCGGCGTACACCGAGTCTGGCGATGGTCTCCCCGGGCCGAAGATCTGGTCGGAAGCGGTAATCCCGTTCGACGCGAACGGCGACCGCCTGATCGACTTGCTGTTCGTGAACGCGAACGGATGGCGCCGACCAGGTGACATGGGAGCGCCGAGCACCGACCCCCTCGCGCCGACGCTCCTCATCAACCGGAGTGAGGAGCATGGCGCCCCTCGATTCAGTGACGAAACAAGCGCCTTCTTCCCGAAGGACCTCCTGATTCACGGCAAGAACGCGGCCGTCTGCGATGTCGACGGGGACGGCCACAACGACATCGCATTCGCGGTCGCGTTCGGAGCGCAGCAGCGCCTCCTGATGTGGGACCCGGACACCAAGCGCTTCGTCGACGGGACCGAACGGCTGCCCAAGCTCATCCTCAACTCCAACGGCGTCGGCTGGGGTGACCTGGACGACGACGGCGATCCCGACCTCGTCTGGGTCGACTCGGGCCCCCGCTCCGACCGGGCGCCAGGGGGCAAAGCTCGCATGCTCTTGAACGACGGGACCGGCCGCTTCACCGAGGCGTCGGAGGAGCGGTTCCCAGCCATCGAGAAGATCAGCGGACAGAACGCCGAGGTCGTGGATATCGACGGCGATCTCGATCTCGACGTCATCGTCGACGGCAAATCACCGGTGACCCAGCTCTACATCAACGACGGCCACGCCAACTTCCGGCTCGACACCACATCCATCCCCGAGGGAGAGCGGGGCTGCCGCACCTACGACGTGGACTGGGCCGATCTGGACGGCGACGGCGACCTGGACGGCGTATTCATGAACTTCGTCGGACCGCAACGCCGCAAGCTCGCCAACGTGGTCCTGGCCAATCGACTGACCGAGACGGGAGTGCTGTCCTTTGAGCTGGTGAAGGATGCGTTCGTCGGCCGAAACCTCGAGGACGAGAACGACTTCGCGCTGGTGGACGCCGACGACGACGGCGACCTCGACGTGGTCGTGGCGGTCCTGACATCTCCGCCATGCGAAGAGAAGCTGTTCATCAACCAGGGCGACATCAAGCCCGGGTTTCTAGTGGAGCTCGAGGCTGCTTTCCCGATCCGGCATGACGGCTCTCTGGACATAACCATGGTCGATGTCGACGGCGACGGTCGCTACGACGCCGTCACCGCACAAGGGGAGAGCAGCCGACGCGAGGACTTCCGCAACCGCCTGTACCTTGCCACCGGTCCCACCGACACCACTCCCCCGGCCATCTCCAGGGTCACATCCCGCGAAGGCCCAGCGCGTCCGGGAAAGCCGGTTCCGATCCGAGCGTGGATCCAGGACGCTACCGTGGACGACGGCAACACCTTCGTCACGGCGCACCTCCACTGGACCATCACCGACGCCAACGGGGAGACACGCGGCACGAGCCCGATGGCGCACGTGGGGGGCTGCATCCACCGCGCCGTCCTCCCGCCAGCAACCGCGGGTGCGACGTTCGTCTACCGCGTCACCGCCCGCGACCCATACGGAAACAAATCGGCGTCCGCGGATCGCACCCTCGCGGTCAGGTGACCCGACACGCAGCTCCGGGGCGGCCCACTACTGAACGAGCAATCTGGTCGGCTGCGACAACGCCAGCCCGTCAGGCAGCGACGGGTCGGCGATGCCGAACTGCGCCGAGATGGCCGTAGAAACCGGGATCGCGAAAGGGACTGCCAAGCTGACGAAGGGAGGGCTGGTGGCGAGAAAGTTGAACCACGTGCCGAAGGACGGGTCGGCGAAATCGAGATTGATGATCTGGCCTCCTCCGGTCATCAATCCCCCCGCGCTCGCGGGGAGCAGAGGCACCGCCGCGTAGCCGAGATCCCACGCCGCACCCAGATTGAAACTCGACAGGCTCAACGCACCCGTGACGCCGATACCGAGCGTGGCCGTCGCGGCGACCTGGTTGGTCCCCTGCACCCCGTTCACCGTCAACGAGGCGTTACTCGAATTGGTCTGATACTCGATGGCAGCGGGGCTGCCGCTGAAGGTCCACGACAGGACCTCGTTCACCTCGTACAGGCCCCCCGTCGTCCCGGTGAACCCGACATACGCGCCGTTGGGGTTCAAGGTGAGACCACCGATAGGCACCCCGTTGAGGTTGACGCCTCCCGTCGCAAAATCGAAAGGGACGGACAGCGTCGGCGCGGGCGCGCTGTCCAGGTAGACCTCCAAGGTCCCGGGGTAATAGAAGATCAACAGGGAGTGGACAGCGCCATCGGAGAAGTTGATGGCCGGCGTCGTGCGCCCGATGGAGTTGATCTCGTCCGCCCCGGAGGCGCTCGTGGGGAAGCCCGGGTACAGGTGAACGCTGATCTCGTTGGTGCTGGAGTCAGGGATCTGCGACCAGGCGTTGATGTACGTGTCGAGCTCGACCACCAGAAGGTTCATCATGGAGTTGGTCGGGGTGAACGGCTGACTCGTGTACGCCAGCGAGCCGCCCGGCTGGGCGATCGCGCCGGTACCGGCCGGATCGTCGTGGATGATGAAGCTCATCCCGTCCGCCCCGGCCCCCACGCGCGTGATGCGGAACGTGAACTGGCAGAAGAATCCACCCACGACCTGCTGGCGAACATCAGCCCAGACCGTGCCGGCCTGGTTACCCGCGGCGGGATTGAGTTGGAGGACGTTCCCGAGCTGGGACGCGCTCCCGTTGAGCGACAGCCCGGCCACCGAACTGAAATCGGTGTATCCGATCTGGGCGGACGCTAGCTCGCAAGCACCGCAGATGACAACCACAACGGTCAGCCACACCGCGCTTTGCGTGATCCAACCCATGCTGTCGTCTCCTGCCCACACCTCCGCGGACACTCACCCCCATCACCGGGCTCCGCCGCCAGATTCCAACGTACCACGGGCTCTACCGGTCTTCAGAGAACGGCGATGATGAGCCCCGACCAGATGCTGAGCGAACCGTTCGGGTTGGGAATCGACGGCATGGCGGTCTCGGGCAGGAACCAGAAGTCGTTCTGGTTGGTGGTCGGGCTCGGGCCGCATACGTCGTAGGGGGGCACCCACTGGTAGATCGCCTGCATCAGTTCGAGACCCGGGTACCCGATCAGTTGGTCGAAGTAGAGCTGGGTCGTCAACTCGGTCTGCGGATTGGGACGCACCTTCAGGTGCAGGTGCGCGGTGCGGCCCGGATACCAGCCTGGGAAGATCGTGTCGAACCAGCAGAATCCGTTCGGTCCGGCCATCTGGATGCCACGCATCCACGTCTGCCCCTGCGTCCCTTGCGCCTGGAAACCGGAGTACAAGCCGGCGGCGTCCGCCTGCCATATATCGACGACCGCTCCGGGAATCGGCTGGCACGTCGTCGCGTCCAGGATCCGCAGATAGAGACGAACTGGAAGACCGGGGCGGCCCTCGGTGATGTCCTGCCGGATCAGCGCCGAGTTCACGTAGTAGGGTCCCTGGATCGAGCCCGGTGTGGGCGGCAGGGAAACCATCTTCGTCATCACCTTCGCCCGCGCGGCTTCAATGTCTGCCCGCGACACGGCCCGCGCCGTCGCGCCCAGACCGAACGCGCCCAGGCCGACCGTGCCCACGCGACGCAGCCAATCCCTACGACCGAACATGCTCCGATCCTACCCGCTACGGCCTCTCCGTTGCGGGGAAGGACGATCCGAGCGAGGACCGCAGCGTCCGGTAGAATCGTCCTCGTACTCTCGGACCTCATCCCGTGTCGTATCCCATCACTCTCATGCTGCTCTTTTGCGCTGGCGCGCTGGCCGCTCCGCAGGACGCCGCACGTTTGTCGTTCAATCGCAGCATCCGTCCGATCCTGGCGGAGAGTTGCTTCCCGTGCCACGGCCCGGATGGGGGCGCGCGCAAGGCGGGGCTCAGGCTCGATCATCGCGACGACGCCATCGCCAAGCTCACGACGGGTCACCGAGCAATCGTTCCCGGCGACCCCTCTGCGAGCGAGTTGCTGCGACGCCTCCGCCACCACGACACCTCGGAGCGCATGCCGCCGGCGAACTCGGGTCGCACCATCTCCACGGCCCACATCGCCAAGCTCGAGCAGTGGATCCGCGAGGGAGCCGTGTGGGAACGGCACTGGGCGTTCATCCCACCTCGACGTCCCGACGCTCCTGTCATCGCGGACGCGGCCGCCGCCCGCAACGCCATCGACGCGTTCATCGTCTCGCGCTTGGAACGAGAGGGCATCCGGCCCTCCCCGCAGGCCGACCCGCGGACCCTCGCGCGTCGGTTGTCCATCGACCTGACGGGCCTACCTCCCTCGGTCCCCGACGTGGACGCCTTCGCTGCAGCACCCAACGACGCCAGCTACGAGCGCTACGTCGACACCCTGCTCGCTTCGCCCCACTTCGGCGAACGCATGGCCCAGTTCTGGCTGGACCTGGTGCGCTATGCCGACACGTCCGGGTACCACGGAGATCAGCCCATCAGCTTCTGGCCGTTTCGGGACTGGGTGATCCGCGCGTTCAATGACGGCATGCCGTTCGACGCGTTCACCACCGCCCAGCTCGCCGGCGACCTGCTGCCCTCACCGTCCCAAGGCCAGCTCGTGGCTTCCGGATACAACCACCTCAACCAGAAGACGTCGGAAGGCGGCGCTCAGGACAAGGAGTATCTGGCCATCTACCGCGCCGACCGCGTGCGTACAGCGGCCTCCGTCTGGATGGGCGTGACCCTCGGTTGCGCCCAGTGTCACGACCACAAGTTCGACCCGTTCACCGCTCAGGATTTCTACAGCTTCGCCGCGATCTTCGAGGACATCAACGACAAGGGATACTACGCGGGGAGCAAGTGGGAGCCCCAGATGCGGGTCCCCTCAGCTGAGCAGACGCAGAAGCTCGAGGACCTGGCTCGCCAGATCGACCGCGCACAAGAGAAGCTCGACGCCGAGACCGCCGAGATCGTGAAGGCCCGCGCGGCGTGGGCCGAGCGGGAGCGCGACGCGATCCTCAAGGCCCAGCCCCCCACACTGGGTCCATGGTCGAGCGCCGGGCCGTTCTTCGCGAAAACGTTCGATGCGGCGTACGCCCAGCGATTTGCGCCCGAAACCGGGGCTCCCGCTTCGTGGAAGCCACAGCCGACCTGGAAGGACGGCGCTCTGCACACGCTCACCGGGGACACCGCCGCCAAATACCTCAGCCGCAACATCACGGCCCATTCGGACAACAAAGTCGTGATATCCCTCGGCAGCGACGATGCCATCAAGGTCTGGCTCGATGGCAAGGAGGTCTTCGCAAAGAAGATCACCCGCGGAGTTCAACCGGACCAGGAACGGCTGCCGCTCTCGCTCACCGAAGGAGCCCATGAAGTGACGATGAAGATCGTCAACGGGACCGGCGGCTATGGCTTCTACTTTCGTGTCGTGCGAGATGGACCGCCCGACAACGTCGTCGCCGCCCTGCGGGTCTCCCTGGAGGAGAGGAATGCCGCCCAACGGGACCTCATCGCGAAGCACCACAGGGAGATCGCGCCCGAGTTGACGGGCATACGCGCCGAGCGGAAGCGCTTGCAGGCGGCGAAGGCAGCGGTCGAAACCTCCATCCCGACCACCCTCGTCTCACGCGCACGCAAGCCGCGCCAGGTCCGCATTCTCAACCGTGGTGACTGGCAAGACGAAACGGGACCGGTCGTGACACCAGGCGGGCCGCGCGTGTTCGAACAGATCGCTCCCCAAGGGGATCGGGTCACGCGACTGGATCTCGCCCGGTGGCTCACTTCGGGAGAGCACCCGCTGACGGCGCGCGTGTTCGTAAATCGCGTCTGGCGCCTGTTCTTCGGCACCGGCCTCTCTCGCTCCCTGGACAACCTCGGGTCGCAGGGCGAGTGGCCGACGCATCCTGCGCTCCTCGACTGGCTCGCTGTGGATTTCGTCGCGTCGGGCTGGGACGTGAAGCGCCTCGTCAAGATGATGGTGACGTCCACCACCTACCGACGGTCGGCCGCGCCGCGACCGGATCTGAGCGTCCGCGATCCCGCCAACCGGCTGTACGCACGCCAGTCCACGTGGCGCCTGGATGGCGAGTTCGTACGTGACAACGCCCTGGCCGTGTCTGGCTTGCTCGTGCGCACGGTCGGCGGCCCCAGCGTCAGACCGTACCAACCTGCCGGGTACTGGCGCGAGTTGAACTTCCCGAAGCGTGTGTACAAGCACGACGGCGACGCGCAGCGCCAGCACCGCCGCGGTCTCTACACGTGGTGGCAGCGCTCGTTCCTCCATCCGAGCTTGCGAGCATTCGACGCTCCATCACGGGAGGAGTGCACTGCCGAGCGGCCGCGCTCGAACACCCCGCTTCAGGCGCTCGTCCTGCTGAACGACCCCTCGTTCGTCGAGGCCGCACGGGTCCTCGCCGCCCGCGTCCTCGAAACGGAGGCAAAGAGCGACACCGAGCGGGTCAATGGACTTTGGCGCCGCGCGTTCTCGAGGACGCCGACACCGGCGGAGCGTTCAAGGCTGCTCCGACTCCTCACCGCGCAGCGGGCACGCTTCGCCAAGGCACCGGAAGCGGCGACCAGGTTGGTCGGCGTCGGCGTCGCCGCCAGGGCCCCCGCCCTGGACACCATCGAACACGCCGCTTGGACCCAGCTCGCACGCACCATCCTCAACCTCCACGGGAGCATCGTCCGGCCATGACCGACGTCCTCGGCAACATGATCTCCCGTCGCGCGTTTCTCGGACAGAGCGGGTACGGCGTCGGCGCCGCGGCCCTCGGAAGCCTGCTGGCCAAAGAGCAGGGGCAACTGCTCATCCCCACGGTCCGCAGACCGAAGGCGCGCCGCGTCATCCATCTGTGCATGGCCGGCGGACCGTCGCACCTGGAGGGCTTCGACTGGAAGCCTGAATTGCGACGTCGACACGGACAGGACATGCCCGAGTCCTTCACCAAGGGCCAGCCCATCGCTCAGCTTCAGGGCCAGAAGTTGCGCTGCCTGGGCCCGCAATACGAATTCTCGCGCCACGGCGAGTCCGGCCAACAGATCAGTGACGCATTCCCCCAGATGGCGCAGCTCGCGGATGACATCTGCATCGTCCGGTCCATGTTCACCGAGCAGATCAACCACGACCCTGCGCACACGTTCATGAACACCGGGACGGCCATCTCCGGGCGACCGAGCATGGGATCGTGGGTGCTGTACGGCCTCGGCTCCGAAACGGAAGACCTGCCCGGATTCGTCGTCCTCAGTTCAGTAGGCAAAGGTGGCCAGGCCCAGCCCATCAGCGCACGTCAGTGGCACTGCGGGTTCCTGCCGGGACGGCACCAGGGCGTTCGGTTCCATTCCGTCGGCGACCCGGTGCACTACGTCGGTCGCCCACCCGGGGTCGATGCCGCGTCGCAACGGGAAGTGCTCGACGCCATCCGCGACCTCGATCTCCTGCAGAAAGGTGACGGATCCAATCCCGAGATCGATACGCGTATCGCGCAGTACGAGATGGGGTACCGCATGCACGCAAGCGTCCCGGAGCTCACCGATCTCTCCGACGAGCCCCAGGACGTCCTCGATCTGTACGGCACCCGGGGCGGAGATGGCACCTACGCGTCCAACTGCCTGCTGGCGCGGCGCCTCGCCGAGCGCGGCGTCCGCTTCATCCAGCTCTACCACCGCGCATGGGACCATCACGGCAACATTAGGGGCGGGTTTGCCATCTCCGCGAAGGAGGTGGACCGGGCCACGTACGCGCTGGTGACCGACCTGAAACGCCGCGGCCTCCTGGAAGACACGTTGATCATCTATGGGGGCGAGTTCGGCCGAACCCCCATGGGCCAGGGCTCAGGACGTGATCACCACATCAAGGGGTTCTCCCTGTGGCTCGCGGGCGCAGGCATCCGCGGCGGCTTCACTCACGGAGCCACCGACGAGCTCGGTTACCACGCGGTCCAAGACCGGGTTCACGTCAACGATCTGCACGCGACCATGCTGCACCTCCTGGGCATGGATCACGAACGGCTGACCTACCGGTATCGGGGGCGCGACTTCCGGCTGACCGATGTCGGGGGCGAGATCGTACGACCGATCCTCGCCTGACCGCGGCCGACCAAAGCGGCCTACGCGAGGAGGTCGTTGACGACGCGACCCTTGACGTCCGTGAGTCGGAAGTCGCGGCCCTGGTGACGCGTCACCAGCTTCTCGTGGTCGAGACCGAGCTGGTGGAGGACCGTCGCCTGCAGGTCATGAACGTGTACCGGGTTCTCGGCCACGTCCCAGCCCCAGTCATCCGTCGTACCGTACGTCAGCCCCTTCTTGAAGCCGCCGCCGGCGACGAGAACGCTGCCGATACGACCGTTGTGGTCGCGGCCATAGCTGGTGCTCGAGAGCGGTCCTTCGCAGATCGACGCGCGGCCGAACTCCCCACACATGATGACGATGGTGTCGTCCAGGAGACCGCGCTCCTTCAAGTCGGTGAGCATGGCGCCGACTGGCTTGTCGATCTGCTTGCACTTGCGGGGTAGCGCACGCGGCAGGCCCCCGTGGTGGTCCCAGCCGCCGTCACAGACCTGGATGAACCGGACGTCGCGCTCGGCGAGGCGCCGCGCCAGAAGGCAATTGTTGGCGAACGAGGCCTTGCCCGGCTCCGCACCGTAGCGCTCCAGAACGTCCTTCGGCTCGGACTTCAGATCCGAGAGTTCGGGGACTGACGTCTGCATCCGCGCGGCCATCTCGTAGGCCTCGATACGCGTCCGGACCTTGGGGTCCCGCGTCGCCTCCGCTTCCATCTCGTTCAGCGCCTTGACGGCGGCGAGGACATCGCGACGGGAAGCCTCATCCACGCCGGGGGGGTTCTTCACATACAGCACGGGATCACCCGAACCACGGAGCTGCACTCCCTGATGCTTGCCGGGCAGGAAGCCGGAGTGCCAGAGGCGCGGATGCAGCGGCGCGAGGCGCTCGCCGGACGACAGCATGACGACGAACTCAGGCAGGTTCTCGTTAGCTGAGCCCAGCCCGTACGACATCCACGCGCCCCACGACGGACGGCCCAGCAGGGGCGTACCCGTGAACAGCGTCGTCACGGCAGCCTCGTGCAGCACGTGATCCGTCTGGTGCGAGCGAATGAGCGTCAGGTCATCAGCGTGCTTCGCGACATGAGGCAGCAGCTCCGAGATGTTCATCCCGCACTCGCCGCGCTTTTTGAACTTGAACGGCGAGCCGACGACGGACAGGTTCCCCTGTCGTTCGGTGATCGCGCTCGTCACGCCACCCTTGCGAACCGATTCCGGGATCTGCTCGCCGCGCCGCTCGTTCAGGAGCGGCTTTTCGTCGAAGGTCTCGAACTGCGACAGGCCGCCGGACAGGAACACCACGATCACCCGCTTGGCCTTGGGCGCCGATGCGCCGAGCGTCCGGGCCGCGGCCAGGGCCTCACGCGAGAACAGACCGCTCATGGCCAGCGCCCCGAGCCCGAAGGAGGTTCGGCCGAGAAAGGCACGTCGGCAACACTCAGAATGGAGATCAAGCTGGTCGTTCGTCATCGGTCTTGGCTAACGGTGAATGGAGGCATCCAGGTTCAAGAGGGCGCTGGCCACGGCCGTCCACGCCGCCAACTCTGATTTGTCGAGCTTCTCGTCGATCTTGGCCGCGCCAACGGCGAGGAGCTTCTTGGCCGCGTCCGCATCCTTCTTGTAGTGCTCACGCTGGGACCCCAGCAACTTGCTGAGGACACCAACCTGCTTCTCGTCGGCCTCCTTGCCCGTGCAGAGCAAGAAGCCGTACTTGAGGCGCGCAAGGTCGTCCGCTCCCCCCTTGCTGAAGAGGCGCTGGGCGAGCATCTTCGCGCACTCAACGTAGACCGGGTCGTTGAGCAGGACAAGCGCCTGAAGCGGCGTCGTCGTCTCGGCGCGTTTGACCGTACAGGTCTCACGCTTGGCCTGGTCGAAGGTGACGGCCGAAGGGTACGGCACGCCCCGCTTCCAGTAGACGTAGAGACCGCGGCGATAGAGCTTGTCTCCCTTGTCCTGCCGGTATCGCTGGCCGCGGGCGACCGCCTGCCACAGTCCCTTGGGCTGGTAGGGTCGCACGCTCTCACCGCCGATCTTCTCCACCAGCAGAGCGCTCACCGCGAGCGCGTTGTCACGAACCATCTCCGCAGAGAGGCGCTGCCTTGGCCCCCGACCGAGCAGCCGGTTCTCGGGATCGACATCCTTCATGTCGTCTCGGAAGGCCGACGCCTGCCTATAGGTCTGCGACGTGGCGATCAGCTTGTGCAGTGCCTTGATGTCCCACCCGCTCGCGACGAATTGGTGGGCGAGCCAGTCGAGCAACCCGGGATGACTGGGCGCCTCGCTGCGGATGCCAAAATCCTCAGACGTGCGGACGAGCCCGGTGCCGAAGTACTGCTGCCAGATCCGGTTGACCGTGACCCGCGCCGTCAGCGGATTCTTCCCTGAGACCAGCCACTTTGCCAACCCGAGACGGTTCCTGGGCAAGTCCTTGGCCATGGGGGGCAACACCGCCGGCAGCCCGGCCTCCACCTTGTCACCGTGATTCCTGAAGTCTCCACGCATGAAGACGTGAGTGTCACGCTTCTTCTCACGCTCCTTCATGACCAGGGTCTGCGGCATCTTGCGTTCGAGAGTCGCGACTTCTCCCTCGAGCTTGTCGAGCTCCGCCTTGAGGAGCTTCCCCACCATGTCGCGGTTCGCCCGGTAGAACGTTCGGATTTTCTTCCGCAGCACCTGCTCCCGCGTCAGCTTCTTGTCGTCTTCGTTCGGACCGCAGCTGCCGTCGGCGGACGACGGATCGGTGGCCGGGGCGAGTTCACGTAGGGCGCAAACGACTTCGTGGTTGACCACGTCGGCGCCCTCGGGAGTCAGGTTGAACGTAAACGAACCTCCTCCACCAGAGCGCCCGCGACGCATGTTCTGGAAGATCGACGGATCGAAATTGGCGGGATCGAAGTTCGTCGGATCGACACCAGCCGCGGCAGCGAGGGCCTCCGGGTCGCCGGTGAAATCTGGAACTCCCCCAGCCGCCGGATTCGTCGCGCCGGCATTGGCGTTGCTCGAGCCACCGCGCCGGCTCCGGCCGGACGTGGAACGCCCACCCCCGAACACGACCTTCACGACGAGTTCATTTTCCCCCTCGCGCATACCGAGGCGAACCTTGCGATCATCCGACCCGGTCGAACCACGCCCGCGGGAGAAGCTCCCGCCTCCGCCGCCCCCTGAGCTACCGCGACGGCGGGAGGACGTCGTGCGCGCCTTCGGTGCCGCCTCGAACACCAACTCGCCGTTGAGCCAGGCGCGGACACCATCCGGACCATCGAAGCGCATGATCACGGTCCGTGAGCGTGTGCTGTGGATCTTCCTGGTCACGTACCAGGCGACGTTGCCGTCCGCTAAGCGAGCGGCCGTGCCGTCACGCCAGGCCTGCTTCTTTGTCCACGACAACTTCTCGGTGCGTTGGCGGCGACGGCTGCTCCCGGACGAATCGCCGCTCTGAGACGGACCCGGGGGCTTCGTCCCACCCTCTTGTTGCGATCCTGTCTTCCCTTTGGACAGCCCCCCCTTCTCACCGGGTTTCTTCTCTTCCTCCTTGGGATTCGCAGGCTTGCCGGAGGGCTTCTTGCCCGAGACCTTGCCCTTGCCGCTCGTCTTGACCGACGACGGCTTGCCGGATGCGTCCGGCTGCTCAGGCTTCTTGGACGTGGCGGGCTTCTTCGTCGCGGACGGCTTCGTCCCCCCCGACGGCTTGCTCGATCCGGGCTTCCCCGTGGACGACTTGTCGCCGGATGTCTTCTTTGTGGGCTTGGGCGTCTCGACCTTCGGTTTGTCGTACTGCTTCTTGAGGTCGATGCCGGTCTTCAGCTCTTTTTCGGGCTCGAACGCGGTCTTGTATGCCCCATCCACGTCCTTGGCGGGGAACGGGCCGACCGCACTCCAGATCTTGCCAACGGCCGGCAACATCAGCTCGCGTATGCGCTCGTCGTCGGTGAACGAGATGCGGAACCGACCGATGAGCGTCTTGTACGGGCGGGAGGTCTGGCTCAGGGTCACGCGCAGAGTCGACACGCTGTTCGACGTCAGGGTCTCCAACGGCACAAGGATCGCCTCGTGGGGCTTCATCCTCTCGTCCCCGATGATGCTCCAGCCACCGCCTCCGCGGGAACGTCCTCCGCCACCGGTCGTGCTGTCGGTCGCGACGATCGACCCCGCGATACCACCCGGGGTGATCTGGTCGGGCTTACGCTCCTTCGGTCGCTCCTGGTTCAGGTCCGTGTCCGCCTTCGCCACGAAGACCAGGGGCGGGTCCGTCGAGTCGGACAGCGCCGACAAGCGCATCTTGAGGCCGCTCAAGATGAACTGCCCCTTGCGCGATCGTCCCGACGCTCCGTCTGGTTGGCTGGGGTCGGGCAGCACCGCGAGCTTGATGGCGCTGATCTTGCGGGTCCCCGGTTTGAAGACCAAGTCGTACGTATCGCGAACAGGCGCTTCCCCGGTGGCCAGGATCGAGCCATCATCCTGGCGCTCGAGGATCGAGCCGTTGTGCGCGAGCATGCCGATCGGCTTGGCGGTCGTCCACGCGACATCGTCGCCGACGAACGCGCGCGTCGCCACTTCCCACTTCGCCTGGGCCGCATCCGAGATGGCGTCAGGGCCCTCGAGCCGCTTCTTCAGCTCTGCGATCCGTGCCTTCAAGTAAGCGACATGGGGCTGCTGATCTGGATTCGGGACGCGCAGATCGGGCTGACGCGTGTCCCGCTCGTCGATCTGGTTGAAGTACGCGTAGAACTTGTAGAAGTCCTTCTGCTGGATCGGGTCGAACTTGTGGTCGTGGCACTGAGCGCAGGCGACCGTCAGGCCGAGCCACGTCGTCGCCGTGGTGTTCACCCGGTCGATGACGTACGCGCTGCGGTACTCGTCGGGCTCCGAGCCGCCCTCTGAATTCGTCGCGTGATTGCGATTGAAGCCCGTCGCGATCTTCTGTTCGAGCGTCGCCTCTGGCAGCAAGTCACCCGCGAGTTGTTCGATCGTGAAGCGGTCGAACGGCATGTTGGCGTTGAACGCATTGATGACCCAATCACGCCACTTCCAGGCGCTGCGGCCGCCGTCGCGCTGGTAGCCGTTGGTATCCGCGTACCGGGCGAGATCGAGCCAGTCCTGCGCCTGGCGCTCGCCGAAGCGTGGGGAAGAAAGCAGCCGATCGACGACCTCGGCGTAGGCTTCCGGGCGGTCGTCCTTTACGAACGCGTCAATCTCCTCCAGCGATGGCGGGAGACCGGTCAAATCGAAGGTCACCCTGCGGATGATCGCCGCCTTGTCCGCAAGAGCAGCTGGCTTGAACCCCTTCTCTGCGAGCCTCCCGTGGACGAAGCGGTCGATGGGATTGTGCCTCCACGCGACGGCCTCGGGCTTCGGCGGCTTGACCAGCACCGGCTCGTTGAACGCCCAGTGCTCCGGCCACGAAGCACCTTCCGCCACCCAACGCTCGAGGGTCGCGATCTCGGCTGCGGTGAGCGCGTCGTCCACCTTCGGCGGCGGCATGACGAACTTCTTGTCGTCGGAAGTGATCCGATCGACAAGCGCGCTGCTCTCGGGCTTGCCGGCAACGATCACGTGAAGGCCGTCCCCCAGATCCTTGAACGCGCCCGCCCGCTGGTCGAGGCGCAGGTCCCCCTTGCGTACGGCTGCATCGGGACCGTGGCACGCGTAGCAATGCTGGGAGAGGATCGGCAACACCTGCCGGAAGTAGTCCACCTGATCGGCTGCTGTCGCCATGCTGGGGCCCTGCCCCAGGCCCGCGACCGCTATCGCGGACACCATCAGGACGGCAGCCAAGCGGAGATCGATCGATTGACGCGCTCGCATGGGAATCCCCATCGCTATCCGGGAACATGTGCCCGACCGCAGACCCGCTCTGGAGCGGGACTTGCGACCTTCAGCTTAACCCGGCCGCGGCTCTCGCGCCCCCCTAACGGAGATACCCCTCCGTCTCGAGCCAGCGGACCACCAGATCGGCCGATTCATCGGGTTCGAGTCGCTCCGTGTCCACTCGGAGCTCGGCATTCTCGGGAGGCTCGTAGGGGCTTCCGATCCCCGTGAAGTCGGGGATGTCGCCGGCGCGCGCCTTCTTGTAGAGGCCCTTGGGGTCCCGGCTCTCACACTCATGCAGCGACGTGTCGATGAACACCTCGGCGAACCGGGACGGCCCCACGATCTCGCGAGCGCGTTGGCGATCCTCCCGGAACGGCGAGATGAACGCCGACAGGACGATCGCCCCCACGTCGTTCATGAGATTGCAGACCTCGGCGACGCGGCGAATGTTCTCACTGCGCTCGTGAGGCAGGAACCCGAGATCGGAGCACAGGCCGTGGCGGACGTTGTCGCCGTCGAGCACATAGCAGAGGTGCCCCCTCTCCGCGAGCCGCTTCTCCACAGCAAACGCGATGGTCGATTTCCCCGACCCCGAGAATCCCGTGAGCCAGAGCGTGAGCGGTTTCTGCCCGAGGATGCTCGCTCGATCCCCTGGCGTCACGCTGCCCAAGGTCCGCGTGATGTTCAGGCTCTGCGGCGAACGCGCCTTCGCCTCGCCACCGCCGAACGCTACCTCACGGCGGCCGCGTTCGACGATGAGTC
>JABSRK010000229.1 GCA_013213915.1 Planctomycetota bacterium | reverse complement strand
GGTTCATGACCTGCACCCTGATGACCCGCAAGTCGGAGTGGTACCGCGCCGGGGTCGCCGGTGCGCCGGTCACCGACTGGGCCTACTACGAGACCGGCTACGGCGAGCGCTACATGGACACGCCCGACGAAAACCCAGCGGGTTACAAGACCGCCGATCCGGGCACCCACGTCGGGAACATCAAGGGGCGCCTCCTTGTCGTCCAGGGATCAGGGGACGATACCGTCATGTGGCAGTCATCCATCGCCTTCCTCGACAAGTGCATCGACGCCGGGGCCCCGGTTGATTACATGGCGTACCCCGGCCAACTCCACGGCCTTCGGGGCAAGGACTTTGTGCACTTCATCAACAAGATGACGGACTACTTCGATCTTCATGTGCGCGGCGGGCAGATGAAGAACTGAAGACGGAGCGTGGGCGGAAGTTCGTTCCCTACCGCCGTCGCCGATCGCGGCGCTCTGGCCACGGGTCGCGCAGCTTCTTGATGAACTTCTCCCATTCGTCGTCGAGGCTCACGACGTCGAGGTCCTCCATCATCTTCTTGATGGCCTTCTCCTTGGCCTCGCGTTGGGCCATCTGCTTGGAGCCGAAGCGGGTGATGACCACGCCCGAGCCCCTCTGCTCTTCTTCTTCTTCGTCTTCTTCCTCGGGGCCGAAGCGCTTGACGGCCTTCTGGTACTCCTCCTTCAGGGTGTTGAAGTAGAGGTCCAGGAGCCCGCTCCACTGCTCGTGCTTGGCGACCACCTTCGAGTTGCGCATGAAGTAGACGAACGACCAGCCGGCGGCGTAGAAGTCGCTGACGCGGGCGCCGTAGTAGTCCCTGCGCTCAGCGGTGAGGAGGTCCTTCAGTGCGATACGGCCCTTGTTTTTTTCCATCTGGTCCTTGGCGGGGTGGATGCGCCACCAGGACGGACGGATCTTGGTCACCTTCTTGCCGTTGGAGGTGAGGACGGCACCGGAGAAGAAGTCCCCGTGGCCTTCGTTGAACCAGTCGTGGGGAGCGACCTCGCCGACGGCGTAGTAGATGTACTGGTGGAAGGCCTCGTGGTAGAGGACCAGGAGGGCGTCCCGGTCGAACACCTTCGTCTTCAGCCGCTGGCGGTTGCGTTCGGCATCGAGGGTCGTCTGCATGTAGTCGAACAGCACCAGCTCTTCGTTGCCTGAGTGCCAGAATCCTCCCGATCCCCGGGGGCCTCCGTAGGCGTAGTACTCAGTGATGTTGGCGCAGATGCGGACGATGCTGACCGCGGTCACCTCACGTGCGGGCGGGAAGATCGTCTCGTAATACGACCGGACGCCCTCGATGTTCTTGGCGATCCGGTTGATCAGCTTTGTGTTTTTGGTGTGGTAGACGAGGATATAGTTCTCGGTGTCGGCTGCTTTCCAGCCCCGCGCCAGGTTTCTGCGGACCTTCTTGCGGTGCTCGAGGTGGCGGTACTTCTTGTTGCGGTACAGCCGGTCGAGTTGCTTTTCGATCTTGTTCTTCGCCGCGCTTGCTTTCTCGCCTTCCGGGAGCTTGAGGTACCTGGCCACCTTCGTCGTCAGACGCTTCATGGTCCGCTGGTGCGGTTTCCACGTGAGCGAGTAGACGCCATAGGCCGCCGCACCCTGGCGTTTGATGACCAGCCAGCCCGACGGCGCCGCCTCATAGTCGAGCGGGACGCGCTTCATCCGCAACTCGTAGACCCCCTCCTGACCCTTTACTGCCTCGACTTCGAACTGCGAGAGCTTCTTCTTCTTGAAGTCGTCGAAGCTCTTGATCTCCTTCGACTTCTCCATCATCTCGCGGATGGTGGTGGGGATGTCGGTTTCGGGCTTGGGCTTCTCGTTGGGATCGGTGGGCGTCGTGCCGGCACCATCCGTCCACTTGAACAGGAACACCTTGATCGTCGGCCGCGCGCGCAGGCGCTTCAGTTCGCGCGGAACGGTCTTGGCGATGATCTTTGCCCGATCCACCGACTCGGTCGGCGGCAGCGGGATCTGCTTGTAACCCTTGGGCACGAACGTCGTGAGGCCGGTCTCCTTGTCCACCCAGGTGACGTAACCGGAAGGAGCCTGCGCGGAGACGGTCGCGACGATGAAAAGAACGCCGATGAGTGGAATGACGCGTTTCATGGGACCTCATCCTAAACCTGTGAGCTGGGTTTGACCCGCCGTCGACTCACTTTGGCGCGCACGGCGAAGGACAGTCCTCGCCGATTCTCATGACCCTGACGCAGTTCGCGCCGATTCTCGCTGCCTTCGGATGTTCCCGTCACGCTGAACCGGTCGTGTCGCGCGCGTCACCCCGGAGACCGAAGAACCGGCGCGCATTCGCTGTGGTGACCGCGGCGACCTCGTCGAAAGGCGTCTCCTTGACCTTCGCGAGCTTCTTTGCGGTGTGGACGATGAACGCCGGCTCGTTGAGGTCGGAGGTCTTATGAGGGGCCGGCGCGAGCCACGGTGCGTCCGTCTCGATGAGGCACTGCTCCAGGGGTACGAGGGCGGCGGCGTCACGTACAGCCTTGGCGCCGGAGTACGTGAGGATGCCGGAAAACGAGATCATGAAGCCCCAGTCGAGGAACGGCTGCAGGTCGTCCGTGCCGCCCGTGAAGCAGTGAATGACGGCGCGGAGTCCGCGCCGGGCGTAGGGCTGCAAGACGTCCCTGGCCTGGGGAAACGCATCGCGCAGGTGCAGGACGAGGGGGAGGTTCAGCTCGAGGGCGAGGTCGGCGTGGGCCACGAGGGACGGTATCTGGATGTCGAGCGGAGCGTCGTCCCAGTAGGTGTCGAGGCCCGTTTCGCCGAGCGCGACGACGCGTGGCTTCTCGGTTAGCTTCCGGATCACCTGGAGATCTGCCGGGTCGGCCTTCGCGGTGCCGTTCGGGTGGATGCCGACCGTGCACCAGAGGTCGTCCTTGTCGGCGACCCACTGCGCAACCTCGCGCGACGAGGCCACATCGATGCCGATGAGGACCGCGCCCCCAACCCCGGCGTCTCTCGCGCGTGACCACGCGGCGTCCGCTTGTTCACCGAGATCGCCGTAGGTCAGGTGGCAGTGCGAATCGAAGACCGTCGGTGTCATCGACGCCTATGGTATCGTCGCGTCTCGACCTTTCACCTGGAGCCCTGACGCGATGGATTCGTTTGCGCCTACCAAGGAAGACAAGTTCTCGTTCGGACTGTGGACTGTGGGGAATCCGGGGCGCGACCCGTTCGGCGATGCCGTTCGCGAGCCGATGGACCCGTGCCACATCGTCCGGAAGCTCGCCGAGATCGGCGCGTGGGGCGTGAACCTGCACGACAACGCCCTCGTGCCGTTCGGGGCCAGCGCCAATGAACGGGACGGTCTCGTCGCGGACTTCCGCGAGGCGCTCGATGCCAGCGGCATGGTCGTCCCGATGGCGACGACCAACCTCTTCACCCATCCGGTGTTCAAGGATGGCGCGTTCACGGCCAACGATCCCAAGGTCCGCGCGTTCGCCCTGCGGAAGACCATGGACGCCATGGACCTGGGAACCGAACTCGGCGCGACCACGTTCGTGTTCTGGGGGGGCCGAGAGGGCGCCGAAGCCGACGCGTGCCGCGATCCGCGCGACGCCGTCAAGCGCTTTCGCGACGCCATCAACTTCCTCTGTGAGTACGTTCGCGACCAGCGGTACGACCTGCGCTTCGCGCTCGAGCCCAAGCCCAACGAGCCGCGAGGAGACATCTACTTTCCGACCATCGGGCACATGCTTCACTTCATCACCACGCTTGATCACCCCGCAATGGTCGGCGTGAACCCAGAGGTCGCGCACGACACCATGGCGGGGCTTTCGTTCGCCCAGGGCGTTGCGCAGGCGATGGAGGCCGGCAAGCTGTATCACATCGATCTGAACGCGCAGAAGATCGGACGCTACGACCAGGATCTGCGGTTCGGTTCGGAAGACCTGAAGCAGGCGTTCCTCCTCCTCCGGCTGCTCGAAGGGACGAGCGGTCGCCCGGGCTATGACGGTCCGCGCCACTTCGACGCTCACGCGTATCGGACGGAGGACGAAGCGGGCGTCTGGGACTTCGCGTCCGGGTGCATGCGCACCTACAACATCCTCCGTGAAAAGGCGAAGGCGTTCGACGCCGACGGCGAGGTGCAAGATCTCTTGAAGGACCAGGAGAGCTGGGAGATCGACCCCCTGTTGCAGTCCTACTCCCGGGACAATGCGACCAAGATCCGTGGGCTCGATCTGGACCCGATGGCGCTGTCCCGTCGCGGTCTCGGTTACGAACGACTCGATCAGATCATGATCGAGTACATCCTCGGCGTCCGGGGCTGATCGATGACGGTGGTCGGGGAGGGGCTCTGGGTCGGGCTTGATGTCGGAACGCAGGGGACCAAGGGGATCGTCCTGGACGCGGCTTCAGCGACGATCGTCGCCCGCGCGTCCCAGAGCTACGGCTTGATCGAGGGGTTGCCGGCCGGGGCCGCGGAGCAGCATCCCGAGACCTGGATCGACGCTGTCCGCCATGTTTGCTCCGAGCTCGTGATGCAGGTGGACGCGTCCCGCGTAGCTGGCCTCGGCATCTCCGGGCAACAGCATGGATTCGTCCCGCTGGACGACGACGGGGCGGTGATCCGTCCGGCCAAGCTGTGGTGCGACACGGCGACGTCTGTCGAGGCCGAGGAGCTGTCGCGCATGTATGGGCGATCCGTTCCCACCGGGTTTACGGCGTCCAAGATCCTCTGGCTCAAGCGGCACGAGCCGGAGAACTGGTCGCGCCTTCGCACGATCCTGCTGCCCCACGACTACGTCAACTTCCGGCTGACGGACACCTTCACCATGGAAGCCGGAGATGCGTCGGGTACCGGGTTCTTCGATTCGGCGTCGCGGATGTTCGACCTGCACGAGGTGTCGGCCATTGACCCGAGGGTCTGCGACATGCTGCCCGAACTGGTGGGGGCTGGAGAGCCGGCGGGACGACTGTCGTCCGAAGGGGCGGCGCTCGTGGGATTGCCCGAAGGAACGCTCGTGTCGGCCGGAGGCGGCGACAACATGATGAGCGCGATCGGTAGCGGCGCGACGCGGCCGGGCGTGGTGGTCGTGAGCCTCGGGACATCGGGCACCGTGTTCTGTCACGCGTCAAAGCCGGTCGTCGATCCGGAGGGCCTCATCGCCCCGTTTTGCGATTCGACAGGTGGATGGCTGCCGTTGCTGTGTGTCATGAACCTGACCGGTGTGACCGAAGAGGTGCGCAACGCGTTCCTGCCCCATGTCGACGACGCATACGAGCAACTCACTGGCGCCGCCGAGGCGGTGCCCCCTGGCTGTGATGGATTGCTATGGCTGCCCTACCTGCAGGGTGAGCGCGTGCCCGACCTGCCGTCCGCGACGGGGACGTTGCTCGGCATGCGTCCGGGATTGCTCACCGGCGGGCACCTCTTCCGCGCCGCGCTCGAGGGCACGAGCCTCAACCTGGCGTGGGGAGTCGAGCGCATGCGGGACCTGGGGATATCCGTGGACGGCGTCCGACTCGTCGGCGGAGCGGCTCGCAATCCGCTGTGGCGCTCGGTCCTCTCGGCGTGCCTCGACGCACCCGTCACGGTCCTGGAGGAACCCGAATCTGGCGCCCTCGGCGGCGCTCTCCAGGCGCTCTGGACGGCGCGGCGCGATGCGGGCGAGGACGTCGGGATCGATGACCTCGCGGCGCCGCTTGTCGCGACCGAGGGAGATCCCGTGTCGCCCGATCGTGAGTTGGTGGGTGTTTATCGCGACCTCCTTGTCCGATTTCGCGAGGACGTCGAGCGCCTCTTCTGACGTCATGTCGCGGCCGGGTGGCTGCCTCACAGGTTGATACAATCCGTCGCCCCGCTCCTGCCCCTGCGGAGGACCTCCATGCGTCTTGGACTGCTGGCTATTGCGTTGCTTGCGTGTGCTTGCTCGTCGGCCCCCCATACGGAGTCCGGGTGGCAAACGCTCGTCGCTTTGCAGACGAAGGCGAAGCTCGGGGGGTGCGTTGTCGCGGACCTCATCGCTGACGAGCCCGGTGACGAGATCGCCGTCGTCGCGAGCACGGGCGCCGTGTTCATGGTGCGGCGTGTCGGCACCGGCTGGATGACTGAGCTCGTGTGCGAGATGCCGGGGGAGATGATCCAGATCGCGGCGGGCGACCTCGATCCGAAGTTCC
>JABSRK010000228.1 GCA_013213915.1 Planctomycetota bacterium | reverse complement strand
GGAGTGAGGGAACGCGCGTCGGGGGTTCCTGATGCCCAGCATAGACGGGAATCAGCGCCAGGTGAGCGAAGCGAACCCGTTCTCGGGCTCTTCCGCTCGCAGCGCCGCCCTACTCTGCCACGAAGGTGACGTTGACCCGCTGTACCACGCTGAGCGCGTCCAGCGATGCGATCAGCGCGCCCGCTGCCGACTGATCGCAGTCGATCTCGTACGCAAGACGTGCGTTTCCATCGCGATCTATGCGGGCCTCGATGACGCCGAAGCTGCGGGCGGCAACGCCGAGTAAGGGGTCGATGACGGCGTCGTGCGGGCCCGGTCCGTCCATGCGCAGCGTCAGGCGTCCATCCACCACATCGGGCGGCGGCGGCTCATCGCCGAACTGCGTGATGAGCATCGACACGACACCGACGATCACGGTTCCGATGACGGCGACCGGTGGGTTGGCTGCTCCGATGGCGAGCCCCACCGCGACCGCGAAGATCACAAACGCGGTGTCACGGATATCGCGGACGGTCGTTCTGAAGCGAACGATGGCGAGCGTGCCGACCAGGGTGAAGGCGACGGCGGCATTCTGCCCCACCGCCATGGTCACCATCGTGATGAGCATGGCCAGTAGAATCAGGGTCCCACCCAGGTCCAGAGCGGCCGGACGGACACGCGCCGAGAACGCGTAGAAACCCGCGACGGCCCAGCCTAGCAGGGCGGCCAGCACGAGCCGTGATGCCGCCTGCCACAGGTCAGGGGGTGGCGTTTCTTTTCCCGCCGGGACGCCGAAGATCTCGGCGATGAAGTCGTCTGGTTCTTCTTCAGCCTGGGGAGTGGCCGACGCCGGAGCTACCGGGGCCTGGGCTTCCGGCGGCTGAGACCCCGAACCCGAAAGTTGCTGCGCAACGAGACCGCCGCCCAGAATGAGTAGTAGAGCGAGACTAGGCGCGAGGCGCGTCAATGTGCGGCTCCCTCCCGGCTGTCAGGCATTCGTGCTCTGTTGACCGCTCGCCCCCAGTCCAGCGGCCTCTACGCCCCGACTGTACTTGGAGAAGCCGCCCGTGTCGCGGCCGAGCATCTTCAGCACTTCGTCGAACACCGCGGGCATCGTCCCGTCGTACTTCAACTCGAGGATGACGTCCTGGGTGACTTCGATCGGTTCTCCAGGAGGGTCGAACGGGTCATCCCCGGGACCCATGCGCCACACCTTCACACCCCAGTCGAGAGTTAGCCGCGCGGTCGCTTCACCAGTAAAAGCCGAGCGTGGGTAGACCACGAGCAGCACCGGCGCGAGGGCGCGATCGCAGACCACGCTCTGGAAGGACCCTGCCCACTCGAGCGGCGTGCCGCGACCGGAGAGGAGTTGGGTCAGCTCCTCCAGGGGCCAGCTGGCGCGCTGCTTCTTGACCCGGTCCCCCCGCCGGCGCTTGCGCTCCAGCCAGACCTGGCCTTCTTCGCCGTAGCGACGGATGCGGAACTTGGTGCCCCGGTCTTCGCCGAGACGGTGATAGATCTCCATCTTCGGCGAGTCCAGATAGAGGGTTCGAACCTCGTAGGTCCCCTCCGCGTCTCCGAACGGATCGGGAGACAACCTCTCAGCCGCCCACGCCTGAACGCGCTGAGCCTCGGATTCTGAGAGGACAACCTTCAACTCGTACCGGATGAAGCGTGTGGTCGTGGCACGATCGGGTTCGGGATTGATAGCAGACATATGTCGTTGACCGCGCGGCTTCGAAACTGGTCCCGTCGAAGCCGGGTTTTCCCGGGACTTCCATCCTAAAGCCTGGGGGCACGTCACCTCGGCAGGGACCTGGCAACGAGCCTCTATCCTGCCCAAACCACCGGGAAAACAAGAAGTTTTACCCATCCTGGTCCAGCTCCGAGCATCCCGGAGTCAGGGCAGTCCGTCATGCTACAAGGACTCGACCCCATGGACGACCCCTCCCCAGCTCACGATTCCATCTTGGACCCCCTCAATCCGGCGCAGCGGGAAGCCGCGACGATGACGAGCGGCCCTCTCTGTGTGCTGGCCGGGGCGGGCACGGGCAAGACTCGCCTGATCACCCACCGCATCGCGTACATGGTCCGAGAGGGCACTCCCGGCTCATCGATCCTCGCGGTGACCTTCACCAACAAGGCAGCCCGAGAGATGCGAGATCGGGTCTGGAGACTGGTCGGGCGAGCCGGGGTCTGGCTGAGCACGTTCCACTCCTTCTGCGCAGCGTTCCTGCGTGAAGAGTTCCCGACAATCGAACGGTCCAGCGCCTTCTCCATCTACGACGACGCCGACGGCCTGGCGCTGATGAAGCGGGTCCTCCAGGACATGAACCTCGACCCGGAGGTCCACCGGCCCCGGCAGGTGCTCAGCCGCATCGGCCGCTGGAAGAACAGGCTCGTCATGCCTGAGCAGGCCCTGGACGAAGAAACGGGCGCCGTCGATCGCGAGGCCGCCGATGCCTATCGCCGCTACGACAACGCACTCACCGAAGCAAACGCGTGCGACTTCGACGACCTGCTCGTACGCGCCCTGCTCCTGGTCCGCGACAACGCCGAAATCGCGGAGCGCTGGCGGCGTCGCGTCACGCACGTCCTCGTGGACGAGTTTCAGGATACGAATCGCGTCCAGTACGCATTGGTGCGGGCCCTGACACGGGAGGGTCACCACCTCTGCGTGACCGGTGACCAGGATCAGTCGATCTACTCCTGGCGGGGCGCCGAGCCCGAGCAGTTCGACGCCTTCCTCGAGGACCACCCGGAGGCGGGTCTCGTGCGACTCGAACAGAACTACCGCTCAACCGGTCACATCCTGTCCGCTGCGTCATCGGTCATCGCGTGTAACCGGAATCGCATTCCGAAACGACTGTGGACCGAAGCCGAGGACGGCGAGGCGGTGCGGGTGGTGTCTTTCCGCGACGACTACGAAGAAGCGGACTCTATCGCCAAGGCCGTGCGAGAGTTCGAATCCGAGGGATACGATCGGACGTCGATGGCGGTCTTCTACCGGACGAACGCACTGTCACTCCCCATCGAGCGCGCACTGCTCGGTGACGGCATCCCGTACGTCGTCGTCGGCGGGCTCGAGTTCTTCGCCCGAGCCGAGGTGAAGGACCTGCTCGCCTACCTTCGCTTCCTGGCCAATCCCGCAGACGTCGTCTCACTGTCCCGCATCTTGAACGTTCCCCCACGGGGCATCGGCAAGAAGACCCAGCAGGGCGTCATCGAACAAGCGCGCGCGTCCGGACAGCAGATCGGCGAGTTCTTGCGTGACGCGGACGGATTCAGCGCCTTTCCTACCCGGGCACGCAAGGCCCTCACGTCGTTCGCGAAACGCCTGCAAGAACTCGACGGCCATACGGACCTGCCCGTGGCTCGGTTCATCAGCACGGTCTTGGACCTCACGACGTACGCCGACTACTGGAAGGCCAAGGCGACCAAGGCGGGCTCGCTGGACCCGTACCAGAACATCGGACAGTTCGTGACGCTGGCCGAGGAATTCGATCGCGTCCAGGGCGGCAGTTTGCCCGACTTCTTGGCACAGGTCGCGCTGCTCACCGACCTCGACCGGACCGAGCGGAAAGACGAGGCCGTCTCACTCATGACGTTGCATACCAGCAAGGGGCTCGAGTACGACGTCGTGTTCCTCGTTGGTGCGGAGCACGGATTGCTGCCACACGCCATGTCCATGGACACACAGCACGGCCTCGAAGAAGAGCGGCGGCTGTTTCATGTCGGCGTAACCCGAGCGCGGCGCCGCCTCGTCATCACGTGCGCTGGAGCACGAACGCGTTTCGGGCGCGCGGCGCTCGCGTCACCGTCACCTTTTCTCGACGAGATCGGGCTCGATGGTGTGGAACACTACGGCGACGTCGGGTTGCGACCGGGGCGGGACGCCGAAGATGCGTTCGACCGTGACGAGGAAGACAACCCGCTCGCGCACCTGAGGGCTGGTGCACCGGTGTGGCACCCCGACTACGGGGCGGGGACTGTCGTCACGCTTCGCGGTCGCGGGCGCGGTCTCGATCGCAAGGTCGTCGTCAACTTTGAGAACGAGGGACGACGGACGTTGATCCTGCGGCACTCCCAACTCGACGTTCGCGAAGATGAAGTCTGGTAGGCGGCGTTGTCCGTCCGTATCAGGCAGTTGGTAGAGTACGCGCCGCAATGTTGACGCTTGTTGTTGAAAACGGGGGACGACGCGAGACCTTCAGCTTCCCCACTGACGTGGTTTCAGTCGGACGCGCGGAGGACAACGACCTCCGGATCGGGTCACGATTCGTCTCCCAGCACCACTGCCGAATCGAGACGATGGAGGATCAGAGTGCCAAGCTGATCGATCTCGATTCTCAGAACGGTACGCGCGTCAATCACGAAGACACGAGCCAGGCGCGCCTGCGCGAAGGCGATCGCATCGACATCGGTCCCGTCACGATCTTCTACGGGCGCGCACCCCACGAGAACACGGCACCCCTCGACGGGGGCCTGGAAGAAGTCACCGACCCCGGCGACGAGGACATCCAGATCTCGACGCGCGCCGGGACGGGAATCGGCTCCCGCCTCCGAGAGGGGCTCACCGACGTCTTGGCTCAATACCGGAAGAGTTTCGGCGACGAACGCGGCCTCACGGAGGTTGAGGAAGCCGTCCTGGACGCAACGCGACGCATCTTCCCGCGTCCTGCGTTCCAGCAATCCCTGGACCTCGCCCGCCTCATGGCCGTCACGAAGGCGATGACCGCGAACACAGACCTGCCCAAGGTCTTGGAGATGATCATGGACGCCGCCGTCGGGATCACGGACTCCGAACGGGGGTTCCTCGTCCTGCGGGAAGAGAACGGCCAATGGAAAGTCCGCACGGCGCGCAATTTCGATCAGGAAGCCGTTCGCGGCGCCGAGAACAAGATCTCACGCAGCATCGCCCAGCAGGTCGCGCGGAACGGCAAACCCATCTGCACCGTCAACGCGCAGGAAGACCAAAGGCTGCAGGCCTTCGCATCGGTCAACGAACTCAAGCTGCGGTCGATTCTCTGCGTCCCCCTCATTCTCCGCGAGACGGTCATCGGCACGCTCTACCTGGACAACCGATTCAAGGACGGTGTGTTCAGCGATCGTGAACTCGGCCTCATGGAGGCATTCGCAGACCATGCGGCGATCGCGTTGGAAAACGCCAGGCTCTATGAGAAAAACCGCGATCAGGAAGAGACGCTCGGGAGACGCACCGAGGAGGTCGAAGAGCTCGCGCGGATCCTCGACGGGCGCATGCGCAAGGCGGCCGAAGCCGACGCCGAAGACATGAAACCACTGTCACGCGAGGGCCTGAAGCACGACTACTCGATGATCATCGGCGAGAGCCCGGTCATAATCGAGATGTTTCGGCTGCTCGACCGCGTGTCGGAATCAGATATCCCAGTGCTCGTAACCGGAGAGAGCGGGACTGGAAAAGAGCTCGTCGCGGAGTCCCTCCACACGAATTCGGCGCGAGCCACCAAGCCGTTCCTGAAGGAGAACTGTGCCGCGATCCCGCAGTCACTAATGGAGAGCGAGTTCTTCGGCTACAAGAAGGGGGCGTTCACCGGCGCGAACACGGACCGCAAGGGGCTGTTCGAGCAAGCCGACGGCGGGACGCTGTTCCTCGACGAGATCGGTGAGATGTCGGTCGAGATGCAATCGAAGATGCTCCGCGTCCTGGAGAACGGTGAGATCCGACCGGTGGGTGGACGCGAGATCACTCACGTCGATGTACGGCTCATCACCGCGACCAACCGCAACCTGCGTCAGATGGTGGAGAACGGCCAGTTCCGCGAAGATCTCTTCTATCGACTCAACGTCGTCTGCGTGGACACGCCGCCGCTCCGAAGCCGGATGGAAGACGTCCCTCGCCTGTGTGCGTTCTTCCTGGATAAGGCCGCCAAGGAGGCGAAGACGGGCGACAAGAGCATCGACCCGCTCGCCATGCGCTACCTGCTGTCGTACCACTGGCCGGGAAACGTCCGGGAGTTGCAGAACGAGATTCAGCGCGCCGTGGCGCTCTCGGGGGCGGTGATCAGCACCGACGACCTGGCAAAGGAGATCACTGCAAACCGCGCGCTCGCGGTGGACTCCCCGACCGGCACGGGGGGCCTGAAGGACATGGTGAAGTTGGCCACGCAGCAGAAGGAACGGGAGTTCATCCTGCGCGCCCTCGAAC
>JABSRK010000227.1 GCA_013213915.1 Planctomycetota bacterium | reverse complement strand
GAGAGGAGCGAGCGATCGTCGAGCACGGTCTGGATCGCGGTTGCGAGGGAGTCACTATCTCCAGCCGGAAATAGCAGACCGTTGATGCCGTGCTCGACCAACTCGGTGATCCCACCGAGATCCGATGCGATCACCGGCAAGCTGGCGTGAAGTGCCTCGAGCACGGAGAACGGTGTGTTTTCGTACCAGACCGAAGGGACGACCAGCATGTCGAGATTCGCCAGGACCTTCACGCGAGAGATCAACGCCTCGGCGAGGTGCTTCGGCGGCGAACGCAACTCAAACAGCGTGCCGTCCACGCGGTAGCGAATCTTGAACTCGCTCTCGAACGGTTCGAGGTGAACGTCGCTGGATCGGTCCCGGATGGCCGCGAACAAGACGTGGTTCAGCAGCCTCACGACAGGCGTCGAGCGCGCCAACGCATCCGCGTCATCAATAGACGATGCCTCTGCCTCGAGATCGTCGAGAAGACTGTCCAGGTCTTCTTCCTGGGCGTAACGCTTGCGGATGATTTCATCGATCGTCGCCTCGTCCGCAAGCGCGCCCTTCACCGTCATCCCGGTCATGAATCCGAGGTCATCGAGGATCGACGTGTTCATCGGATCGGCGAGCGCCACGTGCAGGGTGCCCGCTTCGATGTTGAACGGCACGACCCGGAAAGCCTGGGCCGTCTGAGGATCGATCTTCTCGAGGAGCGCATCGGACGGAGGATCGGCCTTGAGGTCGACGGTCGGCATGCCGGCCTGCTCCGCGAGCCCGCGCAGCAGCGCTTCACGGGTGATGTAGCCGAGATCGATCAGGATCTGGCCGATCTGGCCCCCCTTGTCCCGCTGCGTCGCCAGCGCTTCCTGGATCTGCCCCTGGTGGCAGGAGCCCTGACCCTTGAGGATCTGGCCGATCAACTGACGTTGCTCGGTCATGCGAGACGTGTCCTCATCTCGACCCGGTCCTGCGCATACTCGAGCACCGTATCCCGAGTGATGAGCCCCTCGCGCATGAGCTCGAGGAGGTGGTCATCGAGCAGGATCATCCCACGCTTCTTCCCTGTCTGGATGTCGCTCGTGATCTTGTAGGTCTCGCCTTTGCGGATGTGGTTCTCGATGGCCGACGTGTTGATCATGACCTCGAAGACCGCGATGACCCCGCCGTCCTTTTTCGGGACCAGTAACTGGGAAATCACGGCGACGATGGACAGCGCCAGCTGGGTACGGATCTGCTCCTGCTGGTCCTTCGGAAACGAGTCGATGATGCGATCGACGGTGCGCGCCGATCCCGTGGTGTGCAGAGTGCCGAAGACGAGGTGCCCCGTCTCGGCCGCCGTGATGGCCGTCGAGATGGTCTCGTAGTCGCGCATCTCGCCGAGCATGATCACGTCCGGGTCCTGGCGCAACGAACGGCGCATCGCCTCCGAGAACGACGATGTGTGCACGCCGACCTCGCGCTGGGAGATGATGCAGCGCTTCTGTTCGTGGTAGTACTCGATCGGATCCTCGATCGTGACGATGTGCTTGTCCTCGTTGCTGTTGATCTCATCAATCATCGTCGCCAGGGTCGTGGTCTTGCCCGATCCGGTCGGCCCCGTGACCAGGATCAGCCCGCGAGGCCGCGTCAACAGGTCCTTCACGTGCGTCGGTAGCCCGATCTCATCGAAGGACATGATCTTCTGAGGAATGCGGCGACAGACGATCCCGTATCCCGCCTTCTCCTTGAAGACGTTCACGCGAAAACGGACGCCCCCCTCGAATCCATAGCCGAAGTCGGCCGACCCGGTCTCCTCGAGTTCGGGGGCGAGTCGCTCGGGGAGGATCTCCCTCATCAACGCTTCGGAGTGCTCTGCGCTCACCACTGCGGTCTCGAGCGAGCGGATACGACCGGAGACACGCAAGCAGGCCTTTCTGTGCACACGAATGTGCAGGTCTGAAGCAGAGTGCTGGACGCAGGAGCTCAGGAGCGTGGTCATGTCCATATCGTTCGTTTCCTTGGTGAAGGAGGCGCCACGAGCCAAAGGTCACCCATTCAGCACCAGCTCCTTGGACAGAACGCGCAGAATTTCATCAACCGAGGTCACGCCCTCGATGATCTTTCTGTGTCCGTCGACGCGCAGGCTGAGCATCCCGCCGGAGGAGATGGCGATTTCGCGAAGGCGGCTCGTGGTCTCGGAACGGAACACCGCCTCACGCAGGTCCGGGCTCATCTCGAGCAATTCGAAGATGCCGACGCGTCCGGAATAGCCGGTCATGCGGCACTGGTCACACCCCACGGAGCAGTACACAGTCTTGCCCGCGATGTGCTCGGAGGCGAGGCCGATGGAATCCAACTCGGTAGCTGTCGGCTCATGTTTTTCCTTGCATGAGTTGCACAAGCGACGGATGAGCCGCTGCGCCATCACGGCGGCCACGGACGAGCTGACGAGGAACGGCGCCACACCCATGTCCATGAGCCGCGTAAGCGCTGCCGGAGCGTCGTTCGTATGCAGTGTGGAAAAGACGAGGTGGCCGGTAAGAGCCGCCTGGATCGCGATGGACGCGGTCTCCTGGTCGCGGATTTCGCCCACGAGGATGATGTTCGGTGCCTGGCGAAGCATGGAGCGGAGAATACGCGCGAAGTCGAGGCCGATCTGGTGGTGCACCTGGCACTGATTGACACCGGGCAGGTGATACTCGACCGGGTTTTCAGCCGTGATGATCTTCACGTCCGGGCGGTTGAGCTCCTGGAGCGCCGCGTACAGGGTGGTCGTCTTGCCGGAACCCGTAGGACCGGTGACGAGGAAGATCCCGTTGGGTCGCTTGATCACGCGGTGGAATCTCCGCTGGTCTTCGCCCACGAAGCCGAGACGTTCGAGGCTGACGAGGCCTTCCTGCTTGTCGAGCAGACGCATGACGATGCTCTCGCCATGCGTGCCCGGCAACGCGGAAACGCGGACATCGAGCTCCTTGCCGTGGGCATGGATGTTGAGGCGACCGTCCTGCGGCTTGCGCTTCTCGGCGATGTCCATCTCCGCCATGATCTTCAGGCGCGAGAGCACGGCGCCCTGAACGGCGGTTGGGAAGTCGTCAGCCACGCGGCAAACCCCATCGACGCGGAAGCGCACGCGGACACGATCGGCGAACGGCTCCACGTGGATGTCGGATGCTCGCGCTCTGACCGCATCATCGAACAGGTTCTGGACGAGGCGGATGATCGGCGCGTCGTCAGCCGATACCTCCTTGGCGGCGCCGCCGGCGCGTCTCGCGGCGTCACCGACCGTCGCCGCGTCCTTCTTGTGCAACCCGTAGTACTTGCTCAACGCCTCGACCATCGCCTCCTCGGTGGTGAGAGCGCAGCGAAAGTCCAGGTTCAGAATGAACTTGAGATGCTCCAGGTTGTAGACGGCGAGCGGATCGGTGACGGCGAGGATGACCTTGCCGGGGCCGTCGAGTTTCACCGGGACGATGTTGTGCTCCTCGGCCACCTCCTTCGGGATCGCCGCAATCACCTCCGGGCTGATCTGCCCCTTCTTCACATCGACGAATGGCATCCCCGCTTGGCGAGCGAGGGCTCGGCTCACGTCAGCGGACTGGCAATGCCCGAGCCGGACGAGACACTCCCCGATCTTCAAGCCGGTCTCGGCCTGGTACTTGAGCGCGTCCTGGAGCTGCGCTTCCCCGACGACGTTGGCCGCGCGGAGGATTTCACCAAGGAGCTTCCGCGGCCCTGTCTTTCCGGTCTCGGTCATGTGCGCGTCATTATCCGGATCCTCGGCCAGGAGAAAAAGGTGGACATCCTGTGCCCCGGCCCTTTCCTGGACAGCGGACGCCCCTTACCCTCGCCCGGCCCTGGGAGGACGTCCATGATCCGCTCTCTCGTCTGTCTGATCCCGCTCGCCCTCTCAAGCTGCTCCTGCCCACCTCAGCCGGACCTAAAACGCTATGGAGAGTGGGATTTCAAGACCCCGAAGGCCTGCCTCGAGTACTTCCGGCTGGCCCTGGAGAGGCGTGAGGCCTACCACATCAGGCTCTGCCTCTCGGACGATCTGGTGGCCCGAGAGGGCCTGGATGTCAGCAAACTCCACACCTTCATGGAGGAGGTGATCTCGAAGCTCGAGGCCCAGGTGGGCAGGATCGAGGACATCGAGATCGACCGGACTGCCTATCGGCCCGGCCGGCCGTGGCTTGCGAACGTCCGAGTTTTCGCCGGGAATCGTGGCGAGATGGTCTACCTCGTCCTGCAGACCACCGCCTGGGCGACCTTCAGGGACGGTCGCCCGCCCGTCGCGGTCAAGCTCTCCCCCAACGAAACCCTGGCGACGGCCGCCGCCAGGGAACCCCTCCTCGGGTCCGCCGACGTGTATCGCCTTGAGTACGAGAAGGGATGGCGCATCCTCGGCATCTCCAACACGGATATCGGCGCGGAGATGGAGGAGTACCTGCGCGAACTCGAGAACAAGAAGTAGTCCCTCAGGCAGGGACGCTCACCCGGGCGAGCGTCGCCTTGCCCACGCCAGACACATCCTGGATGAGGATATGGCCCCCCGCCAGGAGCCCCGCGAGCAGATGGTCCACGACGCGTTCCGCCCCGACGAAGGCCTTGCCGATGTTGCCGCGCAATACGGCGAGGGTCCCGTAAGCCTGATTCCGGTTCATTCAGGTCACCCGACGACCTTCTCCATGATGGCGTCGGGGATATCGACATTGCTGAAGATCTGATCGACGTCGTCGTGGTCGTCCAGCGCTTCCATGAGCTTCACGACCTTCTCGGCGACGGCCGCGTCGGCGACCGCGACGTGGACTGTCGGCAGCATGGCGACCTCGGAGGTCTTGGCTTCGAGTTCGGCCTTGATGAGGCCATCGCGAATGTCGGAGAACACATCGGGCGCGCCCGTGATCTCCCACATATCGGCCTCTTCGGTCACGTCATCCGCACCGCACTCGAGCGCGATTTCCATCATGCGATCCTCGTCCGCGTCCTCCTTGGAAACGGAGAAGAAGGCCTTTCGTTCGAACTGGTGCGCGACCGAACCGCTCGTTCCCAGCTTGCCGCCGGCCTTTTCGAAAATCTTGCGCAGCTCCGGCGCCGTGCGGTTCCGATTGTCAGTCAAGGCGGCCACCATGAACGCAACGCCGCTCGGACCGTAGCCCTCGTACATCACTTCCTCGTACTTGTCGTTGCCTTCCGCGCCCTGGGCGGCCTTGATGGCGCGCTCGATGTTGTCGCGCGGCATGTTGACCTGCCGCGCCTTGTCGATGGCGTAACGCAGGGTCAGGTTCATCTCCGGATCGGGACCAGCCTGCTTCACCGCCGACATGATGACCTTGGAGCACTTGGAGAAGATCTTGGCGCGCTTCTTATCCTGGGCTCCCTTGCGGTGCTGGATATTGGCCCATTTGGAGTGTCCGGCCATGGATCGAGTCGCCCTGCCAGTCTTGTGAAACGGCGGCGCCGCCCCGTCGGTTCACGGAGCCAATCAACGCCTGCCAGGAACCAGCGAGCGTAACGGGCAAACCCTGTCGCGACAAGTGGTTGCGAGCTTGCCCCATGGGGGTGCGGTGGTACCTTGCCCACGGTGATAGGCCAGCACGGGCCAAGGGGGACTCCGCTTGCGCTACAAGGGCTTCGAACTGTACCCCTTCCAGGAGCAGGCGATCCGCGCCGTCGAAGCCGGACAATCAGTCCTCGTCTCCGCGCCGACGGGCGCCGGCAAGACCGTGATCGCCGAATTCGCCATCGACCGCGCCCTCGAGTTGAAGGAGCGCATCGTCTACACGTCTCCCGTCAAGGCGCTCACCAACCAGAAGTACCGCGACTTCCACGACGAGTACGGCGACGAAATCGG
>JABSRK010000226.1 GCA_013213915.1 Planctomycetota bacterium | reverse complement strand
CGTCGCGTGTTCGGTCGGCGGTTGGGATTTCTGCTCCTCGTGTTCCTCGGCGGCGCATGCGTCATCATGCTGCGTCTGTGGTGGGTGCAGTTCCTCGCGGCCGAGGACATCCAGCGCCGGGCGCTGATCTCACGGGCCGTCCATATCGAATTGCCGGCGGTCCGGGGAGCGATCATGGCCGCTGACGGCAGGGTGCTCGCTCGTGACCGGGCATCCTTCCGCGTTCAGGTCATCCCATCGACGTTTCGCGAACGGGCGTTGCTTCATGCGCTCGTTGATCTCGAGGTCCTCCTGGGCTCGGGGCCCGGGCAACGCCAGGGACGGGATGTCGACGGGGGACGGCGCGATCTCTACGAGCTGCGCGAGGATGCGAGGAGTGCGCCGCGCTCCTTCGTCCGTCGCGTCCTCGGGTTGCCTGCGTCCCGGACCCGGAGCGTACGTATGACCGATGTCGGGAGGGTGCTCTGCGAGGAAGCGGGAGGCGACCTCATCCGCGCGCCTTCCGAGATGATGTACCGGTTGCGCCAGTGCCTCGGAGTCGTGCAGGGGCGCGGTCTTGCGTTCCGTCGCATGGACCTTTCGCGTATCAGGGCCCGCGAGGGCAGCGTCGGCGATGCGCTGGAGACGTCGATCGAGGAGGTCGCCCGTCGCCTCGAATCGGAGCTTCGTGTCATCGAGGAGGTCGGGGAGTCGATCGGACACGAGACCCCGTACGACACGTGGACCGCGCTCGATGACCTCGTCCGCCGTGAGATTCGATGGGTGAATCGCTATCGGGATGCCGAGGCTGTCGCGTTGCTCAGCCTCGCGAAGTTCGGCTCTCCTGTTCTGGAACCGGGGAAGGTCCCGGCGAGCGAGTACCTCGAGGTGGCGCGTGCTCTCGATCTTGCGTTCGCTGACGGCCCCCGGAGTCGTGACGTTGCGTGGCGATCCTTGCAGGCGGCCGACGCCTTGCTCGGGGGACGCCTCCCCGATCCGTCGTTGGGGGCGTTTGATGCGGTGGACGAGTCGCCCGGATCGCGCTCCACTGAGAATGCTCTCGAACGGGCCGACGCTGCGGGTCTCCGGGATATGGACCCCGAGCGTGTTCGGCGAGAGTGGTATCGCCGTAAACGCGACGGCGGTGATGCCGGCGCGATCTTGAGCTCGCGGCAGGCCCGGGACATCCGTAATCGCCATCGCGGTGGTCGAGCGTTCGTGCTCGGCGTGGGCGCCTCGGCCAAGGTCGCAGCGCGTGTCATTGGGCCAGGGCGGCTGCAGGGAATCGGCTTCCGCCTCGTCCCCGGGTTCGTTCGCGACGAGGCCGTTCACAGGGACTTGCCGGCGTTCGTGCAGCAGATGATCGGCCAGGTGACGCGCCGTGGCCGCAAGGGCAGATTTGGTGCGGAGGCGTCTCTTGATCGCCGCCTCGCAGGAGAGCCCGGCGTGGCGAGCGTCGATCGCGACGGCGGCATGACGTTGAAGAAGTCGCCAGCCGACGGGAAAGACATCACCCTGTCCTTCTCGGTAGACGTTCTCAATCGGCTGCAGAAGAACGTCATCCCTCCAGGCGTGCCCCCAGATACTCCGTTCGGCCTCGCTGTTGTGGACGTGCGGACCGGTGCCGTGGTCGGTCTGGCCAGCGGTCCCACGCCACTCGATGCGGACGCGCTACGCGAAGTGCGGTCCGACGCCGAGGAGGAACGGCGGGCCATCGCGTTCGCACGGGCCATGGTGCAGAAGATGGAACGGGGTGAGATCCTGCAGCACCTCGCGTTTCTCGCGGAACGCAAGGACCCGACACGTAGGGAGAGAACACGGAAATTCGTGCTGGACCGCGTAGCTCGGTTTGGGCCTGACTGGCTTGTTGAGCGCTCGCGGGAGTTGAACGTCGCGGATGCGGAGTCGGCCGCCTGGCATCGCGGGTACGAACTCCCCGGCCACTGTCCGCCGGGGTCCGTCTTCAAGGCGCTGACGATCCTGCTGGGGTTGAGCGAGGGTGAGATCGACGAGACGACCACATTCGACTGCGGACCCGAGACGAAGACGCGTCAGCTCCACACCTGCAAGGGACATGGGCGGGCGCTCGGTGTTGCTCGCGCGCTGGAGAAGTCGTGCAACGAGTTCTGCTACCAGGTCGGTCGGCGCGTCGGGACCGAGCGGTTGCTCGCGTTCTACGAGCGGCTGGGCTTCTTTGATCCGGTTCCGGGCCTGCCCGTGCAACCCGCGCACAGGGAGCCGCTGGTTGGGGCCGACCCGCAGAACCTGGCTATCGGCGGGGCGAGCCTGCACTGCGTTCCGGTGCGGGCTGCCGGGCTCGCGGCGAGCATCGCCCGTGGTCGCGTCGTGCGGCCCTGGGTCGCACCACTGAATCGCCCGTCTGTTGACGAGGAGGTGATTTCTCTGGGCAGCGAACCGATGCTGCGGCTCGTGCGCGAGGGGATGCAACGAGTGTGCGGCCCTGGTGGGACCGCGCGGCGGCATGCGGACGAGCTGCAGCGGCTGGGTGTCGCGGCCAAGACCGGAACCGCCGACCACACCGGTCCGGGCGGCTTCGAGGTGCACGAGGCGTGGTTCGTCGGCTTCGCTCCGGCCGACGATCCCAGGCTCGCGTTCGCCGTCGTGCTGCCCAACGCCCGCGCGGATCAACGGGATCTGAAGGGTGTGGTGGGAGCGGATGGGGCCCCGTACGCCGTCCGGGCGTTGGAGATCTGCGCAGACGCGATGGGGATCCGTTGGTGGTAGGCGCCTCCGGGGTCCTGGACCGCCTGCGCAGGCTTGACCTCGTCATCCTGATACCGGTCGGCCTGCTTCTGGCGCTCGGTTTACTCCTGATCCACTCGGCGACAAGCGAGGGAGGGGACCAGGTCCCGCGTCAGCTACGTTGGCTCGTGATCGGGGTCCTGCTCGCCATCCCGCTCACGCTGTATCCCTACACGCGGATGCTGCGGTTCGCTCCGATCCTGTACATCGCCGGTCTCGCTTCGCTTGTCGGTCTCTATTTCTTCGGGCCGACCATCAACCACGCCAAGCGTTGGATCATCATCGGCGGTCAACAGGTGCAGCCCTCCGAACTGATGAAGCTCGTGACCGTGCTGCTCCTCGCGCGGTCGCTGCGGTTCGGGCGCGTGCTGGATCGGACGCGGAAGTGGATCGTGCCGCTGACCGTGGGGGTTCTCCCGGCGGCGCTCATTGTCGTCCAGCCGGACCTGGGCACCGCGCTGCTGTTCGCGCCGCTGGCATTTTCCGTCGTCTTGGTGTCAGGAATTCCCCTGCGCAGCCTCGTCCTCCTCGCGGTGCTGGGCGCAGTCCTCGTCGGGGGCGGATACGAGTTCGTGCTGCGGGACTACCAGAAGGAGCGTATCTGGACTGCCTACAACTATGATCGCCTCACGGCTTCCCAGCGAGCGGGTCCCGCCTATCAACTCAACCAGTCCCTGACGGCCATCTCTGGCGGCGGTCTCAACGGCTACGGCCACGGGGAAGGAGAATTCACGCAGGCAGGTATGCTCCCGCTCGACTACAACGACTTCATCTTCGCGGTGCTCGCCGAGGAGCATGGTTTCGTCGGTTGTGTCGTCGTCGTCCTGTTGTTCTGCGTTCTGGTCCTCGTCGTCTTTCGAGTCGCGTGGCAGACGCGGGACCCGGCAGGTCGCCTGATTTGCGTTGGTATCGGCACTCTCATCGGGGCCCAAGCGCTTGTCCACATGGCTGTGACTCTCGGGCTCGCGCCGACAACCGGTATGACTCTCCCGCTCGTGTCATACGGCGGGTCGTCGTTGCTCGTGACGATAGCTGGCCTCGCGCTGGTGCAGAACGTCGCTATCAACCGGCCCCGCACGCCGATCGCGTCGACGCGTTAGGGAACGACATAACGCGTTCAGATGATCCGGGGCTCGACCGGGACGACGTGCTCAACCTCGTGGATGATCCTCTCTGCGTCGCCCACCAGGACGAGAACCCCGTCGGTCGGGGTCATCCAACGAGTGGCCTCGGCCATGTCGTCCAGGGTGACGGCCCCGAGCGCCGCGAGGAAGCGGCTCGCCGCATCCGGGGGTCGTTCGGCTTCGGCCCAGGGAGCGAGGGTGGCGACGACATCTGTGAGATTCTCCATGGCGCGAACTCGGTGGGCGCGTTCCATGGCGAGGACGCGGTCTCGCTCCTCGGCCGTTGGCGGCGTGTCGCCGAGGGCGCGCAATTCCCGCAGGAACTGGTCCACTGCGCGGGCTGTGACGTCCGCATGGACGCTCGAGGACGCGGTCCAGAGTCCGCTGCGCGCGCCCGCCCACAGAGTTGATCCCGCACCGTAGGTGAAGCCGTGTCGTTCTCTGAGATTGTTGTTGAGGCGACTGAGGAAGGTCCCTCCGACGACGGCATTCGCGAGTTCGAGCGCGGGCAACTCGTCGTTCCCCAGGCAGGGGCAGCGGCGGAGCATGCGGATGAACGTCTGCGGAGCCCCCGGCCGGTCCACCAGGAGGACTTCCAAGGGCCCCTCGCCGCCGGGCGGGGGAATTTCGATTGGGTCGGGAGCGGCCGTGGGGTCCGCGCGAGGAAGCCGTGACGCGATCGTGTCGGCGATCCGTTCGCCGTCGATTGCGCCGGCCGCGACCCAACGCGCGGCGCTCGCTGCGGCGACCAGGTCGCCGTGAGCATCCAGGAGCACATTCCGTGTCATGGACGCTACCGAGGTTGCCTCTCCGAGCACCGGATGACCTTGTCCGGGGATGTGACCGAGGACGTGCGCGATCCCGATGAGCGTCGCCACCTGTTCAGGGCGTCTCTCCCGCTGCGCGATCTCGGCGAGCGTGATTTCGCGGACACGTTCCAGGTCCTCAGCGAGGAACTCCGGCCGCAGCAGCACGTCGGCGAGGATGTCGCACGAGGCGTCGAGGTGACGCGCCAACGTGCTGACGTTGATGCTGACGGCGCCGCGGTGCGGGATGACCGAGAGTTCGGCTCCGATGCTGTCCAGCGCGGCGTCCAGCGCCTCTGCGTCGCGTCCGCCTGCGGCCTCGGTCATGAACTCGGCGAGGAGTGCGCTGCGTCCCTCCTGACCGACCGGATCGTGTTCGGCTCCCAGCGGGATGATCACAGATAGGACGGCGAGGGGGACGCGTTCCGAGGGGATGTGCCAGCCTTCGTGCCGGGACGCGCGGGTGTGGACGCGAGGCACGGGGGGAGTCCACGGCTCGGGACGTGTGGGCGCCACGTCGTGCGGCACATTCAGCACGATGGCGTCGCTGGACGCCTCGTCCGGTTCGCTGCGTACGATCGAGTCGCCATCGATACGCGTTCGTTCGCCGGGGACGATGCGCAGAGACGCGTGACGCTCAAGGTCCAGGACGTGGGCGATCGCCTCGCGCATCGAATCGACGGACACGGCCCTGTAGCGATCGAGATCCCACTCCAGGCGATCTGGTTCGCCCAGGGCCGAGAGGTACAGATTGAGGTCGTCGGTGCGCTCGAGCAGCTCCTGCTTGGAGCGGATGAAATCGGCTTCGGTCAACGTGATCAGCCGATTCAATTCGCCGGGCGTGGGCCCATCCCTCGCGAGAGTGGCGATCTCCTCGCGCACTGCGTTCTCGAGGACGCCGGGTTCGACCCCAGGGAGGGCGGTAATCTCGACCACGAATTCGGATGCTAGTTCTCCGTGGACCTGAGATGCTTCGACGCCTTGAGCGATCGTCCGTCGATGCAGCAGCGCCTGCTCGAGACGTGATGCCGCGCCTTCCGCCAGGAGATCGCCCACCAGGTCCATCTCGGCGTCCCACCGGGAGAACCGCGGGGGTGAGGGCCACGCGAGTACGACGCCAGGTGCGGGGACGTCATCGTGGAGCGTGCGCTCCACGCGTCCTGCCAGCGCCGGCGCCAGGGCGACCTGCCGCTCGGGCATGGGCCGGTTGGGAATGTCGGCAAACAGTCGTTCGATAAGGGCCCGGACCTTCGACGCTTCGAAGTCACCGGCGACGCACAGCGACGCGTTTGCCGGCACATACCAGGTGTCGAAAAACGTGCGTACGTCATGGAGGCTCGCGGCCTCGAGGTCGGCATGGTTGCCGATGACGGGGTGCCTGTAAGGATGTCCTTCCGGGTAGATCATGGACCCCAAGACGAGCCACGTCTGTCCGTAAGGTCGCATCTCGTAGCTCTGACGCCGCTCGTTGCGGACGACCGCCCGCTGGAGGTCGAGCCGCTCTTGGGTGAGTGTGCGTCCGAG
>JABSRK010000225.1 GCA_013213915.1 Planctomycetota bacterium | reverse complement strand
GGTTCAGCGCTGATACCGTGAAAGCCGAGGCTGCGGAGCGCCTCGACGAGGGCCTGGTTCCGAGGGTGGTCGCTGCGGAGCCAGAGCCACGCGCGGAATTCCGAGTCCGGCGTCGGTTGGGCGGACAGGGACCCGGCCATGGCGACCAGCAGGACGGCGGCGATTTTGTGGACGGCAGACGGTGGCATGCGGGGGGCGATAGTACGGTGGTGCTTTCCTCTTCGTCCTCCGGTGACGGGAATCCGGGGCGGATTTGTATCGTCCAAGCTGTGGGCGGGAGGGGTGCGTCCGATGGGCCTGTCAGCACCGTGGAACATAACCTACTGATAAATAATGGTTAATGGCAATCGTTGGATGGCGCTCGGATTGGTCGTCCTGGCTGCGGGGACGGGCTATGTGGGGTTCCGCCTGGCCGTCGGGGGGAGCGCGCGCACCCACGACGGGTCTCTGGATATCGGGGACCGTCCCGGTCCCCCTCGTTCGCCAGAGTCCGGCGCCGGAACCCGTCCCCGGATCGGCCCGATCCGGGTGATGACCGAGGGCCCGAGGAACGGTCGTCCGGGTGAGCCGACGGACCGGCAATCCCAGGCACTCGCGGCTTTCGATGGCGACGTCGAGGCGAGTCCGGTGACCGGGTCTGTGACGAACGAGGACAAGGAGTCTGTTCCGGCAGCGCGCGTCGCGGTGCGGTTGATGACGGCTGGCGCCCGTCATTCGCGCATCGGAGACGTCGTGGCATCGACCCTGACGGATGCCGAAGGGCGATTTTCGCTCGTGGGCTTCCATCGACTGGGGGAGCGGTATGTCCTTGACGTCACGCACCCCGAGTACGCGTTGGCGCGCACGCCGCCCGTGAATCCACTGAAGCCATCGACGACCAGACGCGACGTGGTCCTCGTCCCCGGTGTTCACATCGCCGGCACGATCACCAATCAGGAGGGGAATCCGCTCACCGGCGTCGAGGTGACGGCGTACGACCTCGACCTCGTCTCGCTGTCGCCCGGGGGACGCGTCGAGGGACGCGCGACGACCGATAACCAGGGGCGCTACGAGATCGAGCATCTGCGACGTGGGACGAAACGCGTGGTAACGCGGGCGCATGGCCTGGCGAACGGGCAGCAGTCTCCGGTGCGGCTTGGAGCGTCCGTGGAGACGCTCGATTTCAGGCTCGCTGCGGGGCACCACATTGCGGGGCGGGTGATCGACGGTGACACGGGGATGGGCATCGGGGACGTGGTCGTCCGGGCCCAGCCCGTCGGGAGCGCGCAGATCCCGTCCAGAGGAGGCTCGCCTGCACGGTCTGCCACCGGCGCTGGCGGCAAGAGTGGCGACACGGCGCGGACCGCTCCGGACGGGACGTTCCGCATCGCGGGTCTGACGCGCTCTCAACACGTCGTGTCGGTCGTGCGCGGACTGGGGGAGGTGGGCACGGTCAACGCCACGCCAGGCGGCGAAGACATAGAACTGCGCGTGCGCCTCCAGGGAACCATCGCAGGGAGGGTCGTTGACGCGGCGACGGGCGACCCGATCACTCGGTTTTCCTTCACCGTATCGAGGGGACCTCGTCCGGCTCTTGTCTCGCCGGCGGGGACGCGACGCGTTGCCGATCCCAACGGCGCTTTTGCGGCTCTCGATGTCGCGCCGGGCAGCCACCACCTGATCGTTGATGCGCCCGGCTACGCCAGGGGCATGGCGGGCCCAGTTGAGACGAGCCTCGGCGAACGTGTCGCCGGGGTCGTGGTCCGCCTCGAACGGGCGATCCTCGTTCATGGACGCGTCGTGGATGCGGGCGGAAGCCCGATCGCTGGCGCGGGCGTCTCGATCGTCGAGGAGCTCCAGATGGCCGCGTCGACGACCCATCCGGGGATCCTCCCCCAGCGGCGTATGGATGTGCACCGCTCGGGCGTCACGACCTTTGCGGATGGGAGCTACCTCGTGCCGAATGTCGGTAAGGGCCGATTCCATCTGACGGTGGGCGACCCTCCCCGGCACATCGTCACGCAGACGGAGTCGTTCACCCTGATCGGCGGGGAAGGGAGCGTCGAAGTGTCGGAGGTCGTTCTTTCACGAGCGGCGACGGTGACCGGAACCGTCTTCGATGAAGCAGGCCGTCCGGACTACAACGCCGTCGTCGCCGCTTTTCCCGCGGTGCGCGTGAATGGAGATGCGCTGTTGTCCGTCGGGACGGACGCGCAGGGGCGCTACCGGCTCGAGGGCCTCCGCTCCGGAACGTGGCGGATTGCCGTGACCGTGAGCAGGGGACGGATGAAAATGAAAGCCCGGAATGGAAGCGAGGGACGTACCGTGACGCTGGAATCCGGCGGTAGGACCAACGTGGATTTTCGGGATTAGGAGGCGGACATGCAGGGCAACTCGAGAAACGCCGCACTCTCCCTCATCGTCGCGCTCGTGGTCGCAGGTGGGGTGTGGCTGTTGGGCGGGTTCGATTCCGACGGTGCAGACGGGACTGGCGGCACCAAGAAAATCACGGGTGAGGGGTATCCAACGGAAGTCGTGGCGCAGGCTGACTCCAACGATGGGAACCCGATCAAGACTCAACGCTTCTCCGCTGAGAACGGAACCGAGTCCGCGCGCGTGGAGACCCGTGTTACGGGGATACGTCTTCGGGGCGAGGTCCGGTCGGCGGACAACGAACTCCTGCCCGATGCGACGGCGCGCCTCATTCGTGACGTGAGCCAGATCCGTGGGCGTTTTCAGGAGGGCGTCGTGGTCGCGCAGACGAAGACGAAGAAGAACGGTCGCTTCGCGTTTGAGGATCTCGGGCCCGGCGAGGTGTACATCCTCCGGGTCGGTCACGTGGATTTCACGACGGAGCGGGTACACCCGATCGACAGTTCGATTCCGGCGACCTTGCGACAGGTCGTGCGGCTGGGGAACGGGGTCGCGATCAAGGGAGTCGTCAAAGACGAGAGCGGGGCACCGATCGACGAAGCCCGAGTCGAGATATTCGACGTCGGTATCGGGACGATCAACATCCAACCCGAGCCTGAGAAGGCAGTCGAGACCGGTCCGGATGGCCGCTTCGAAGGCCTGCACCTGCGCGCGGGCGTCAAGAAGGTGCTCGTGCACAAAGCTGGCTACGCATCGGATGGGAAAAGCGCGGTGGACCTTCGCCAGCAGGGAGTGGCTACGGAGTTGACGTTCACGCTTTCCCGCGGTCGCGTGATCACGGGGATCGTCACGGACCGCCAATCTGGCGAGCCCGTCGCGGGCGCCCAGGTCACCGCGCGGCCGTTAAGCTACTTGCGTCGCCAGGTCACCCGCCCGAGGCCGGTACAGGGGACGCCGGACGTCGCCGGCCGCGTTGGCGAGGCGCGGATCGGCGAGAGCGCGGCGCCGCGGGTGCCGCGTGCCGTGCAGCCCGCGCGGCCCGCCATTGTGTCAAAGTCATTTCTCGTCGCGAACGCGATCACTGACGAGGAGGGCCGCTTCGAGCTCCTGGGCGTCCTCGAAGCGCGCTACACGCTGCGGGTCTTTGCGCGCGGATTCAACCGGACCCACGGTCGCACGGTGGATGCGGGCTCGCTGGACGTCGAGGTACAACTCACACGTAGTCCGAGCATCCTCGGTCGCGTCGTGGACTCGGAGACGGGTGAGCCGGTTACGCGCTTTACGATCGCTTCGAGCCCACAGCCGAACCCCATGTATCTTCCGCCCCACACCAAGCAGCGGTTCACCGACCGTGAGGACGGGTCGTTCGAATACCTCGATGCGCGTGCCGGTAAACAACATCTCCTCGTTCAGGCAGAAGGCTATGCCGGGGGACGTAGCGAACCCCTGCAGGTGGATGCCAGCGCCGGCGTGGCGGGCGTCGTCATCGAGATGGTGCGCGGAGCCAAGGTTAGCGGGAAGCTCGTGGGGACCGACGCTGCACCGGTCTCGGGGGCGGAGGTTTCACTGCTGCCCGGTCGCAACAACAACCTGCCGCCGAACCCATTCACCGACGCCATCAGCAAGCAACTCAAGCTGCGTGGGTCCCGTCGTGCGATGACCGATCGTCAGGGTCGTTTCTCCTTCGACAACGTACTCGGTGGAAAGTACCGCGTGAGCGCGACCCATGGTGATTATGCGGACATGGAATCGCCGGAGGTCGAGATCGCGGACTCCGGGAGCGTGGAGGTCGGGCCGTTCTCGATGGCGCGCGGCGGCGTGATCGAGGGGTTCGTCAAGACGGCGTCCGGAGATCCCGATCCGCGGGCCCAGGTGATGGTGTCATCGGTCGGCGGTAGTGGCGCGCCGACGGGACGGTCCCAGGCCACTGACACCGAGGGTTTCTACCGGGTGAAGGGGCTTCTGCCGGGAACCTATCGCGTTATTGCCGCGCAGCGAGAGGGGACATTCCGGCTCGACATCCTGCTGGACCCGTCCAAGTCCGGCGCTCGGACGGTGACGATCGCGGACGGGGAGACGGTTCGGGTGGACTTCTGACGGGGTTTGATCTTCCGAGACCCGTTAGGATCCTCGGATTGCCCAGTCGCGGGCAGCTCCTCGCGACGCCAGCGAGAGAGACATGATGAGCGGACGCATTTGGATCGGCCTCGTCGCGGTCGTCGCTATAGTCGGTGTGGGTGCATGGCTTGGTGGCCTTTTCGACGAAGAGGACTCCTACGAGACGGTGCCCCCGCCGCGGGTGGGTAGCTCTGGCGCCCAGCGCCCGGAGGGGACAAGGCCTCGTCCAGCGTCGAGAGACGGCGGCGTCCAGACCAGCCAGTTCACTCCGGGGCAAGAGGAGAACCCTGCGGGTGAGGCGGCCGCTGGCCAGCCTTTCGAACAAGGTGGGTTCAGGCTGACGGGCATGGTCGTGACCGAGACGGGCGAGCCGGTGGTGATGGCGCGGGTCGACCTCATGATGGACAACGGCACGGTGCCCGGCGTTCATCAACTCGGAGAACTTATAGACTCGGTCGATTCGAGCACAGAGGGGCGGTTCGCGTTTGAGGGGCTCGAGCCCGGGGAACGGATGGTGCTCCGTGTCACGCATGACGAATACACGATGGGTCGTGCATACGGGATCAACGCAGCTGAGCGCTCGACGATGTACCAGATCGTGACCGTTCGCCGCGGCAGCCAGATTCGCGGCACCATCACGCACACGGACGGACGTTCGCTCGAGGGTGTGCGCGTCGCTTGCTACGACATCAACGTGCAGGCGTACGAGCCCGAGGACCAGATCGAGCGGTTCACGCTCTCGGCGTCCAACGGTGAGTACGAACTCAAGAGCCTGGCGAAGGGGATGAAGCGCGTCGTCGCGTCACAGAAGGGTCTCGCCACCTCCACGCGTCCAACGCTGCAGGTGCCGGCGAGCGCGCATGTCGACTTCCTCATGACGACCGGTTTCGTCATCGAGGGCACCGTCGTGGAGAAGGGGACGAGTCTCCCCGTCCCCGGCGCGCGCGTCATGTGCCGTGCCTCCGGTTCGCGCACGGGCAACCGAGCGCCGCCACGGGTCGAGTCCGTCCGTTCGGACGAGAACGGGCGCTACGCACTTATCGGACTGGAGGACGGTCCCTGCGAGGTCTGGGCCCGCGGACAGACCCACCTGCAAAGCCAGCGCCAGATCGTCCAGGCAGGTGCGGACAACGTCCTCGTCGAACTACCGCCCGCGGCCCGTCTCGAAGGCCGTGTCGTCGACGCGGATACGGGCGAGCCGGTCGGACGCTACACGCTGCTGGTTACCGGGAACCCGGACACCATCATCTCGTCCCGTCCGAATCGACGTCGCATCATCGATCCCGAGGGGCGGTTCATTTTCGCGGGCGTGCAGCCCATGAAGCTGTGGATGGTGGTGAGGGCGGCCGGCTACTCCGAAACGGTGCACGGACCGCTCACGCTGGGGCAGGGCGAGGCCGCCACGGGCTTGCTCATCAAGCTCGGCCGCGGCGCGTCGGTCAAAGGGCTCGTCACGGACGCGGCGGGTGCGTGCGTCAATGGCGCTCGCGTCACGCTCACTCGGGGCAACGTGGATCTCTCCAAGCCTGAGAACGTCTTGATCGGGGCCATCGTCCAGGCGCATGCCCAGAAGATCATCGGCGTCACAGACGCCGGGGGCGTCTACGAGGTCTCTGGTCTTCGCGAAGGGGACTGGAGCATCAAGGCCGAGCATCCGCTCTTCGCGACGGATCGCGAGGGCTGCGCCGAATCCTGTTGCGAACGCGACGTCCCGCGGACGTCGCGTGAGTTGGGGGCGTCGGCGGGATCGTCGGATCCAGACC
>JABSRK010000224.1 GCA_013213915.1 Planctomycetota bacterium | reverse complement strand
CCGATCTTTGAGGGCGTACCCAGGGATGCCCTCACGAGCCTCGCGCCGGATGGAGATCGTGCGGTAGCCAACCCGCGATCCATTCCTGTAGAGGAAATGGAAACTGTCGTGGTCGGGGAACCGCGAGAGCGTCAGCAGAGACTTCTTGGCCGCAGCGCGACCTGGATCACGGGCCACCTTGATCTCCGCAATCTGTCCCCGGCTGAGCTCCATGCTCCCGCCGTCAAACGCGATGGTGACTGACTTCTCGTCCTGCTTGATGATGGTCCCCTCGAGAACCGCGCCGGTCGTCAGCCGTACGAGGTCCTGGGACGGGGCCAGCGGCCCGAGGAGGAACGCGAGGGCGAGAGCGGCCGCAACGTTACTTCTGGTCATAGGGTTACGTCTCCGTCTCATTAGGGTCATCGGCTGGATAAGTCGGCAACCTGGAAACATTTTGGGCCCCACCGATGAAGACGGATCTTCCTCCCGATAGGGTTGGCCCTCGCGCCGGGGACGAAAGGGCTGCCAGGAATCGTCCAAGGCGCGGTATCCCCACGGGAGTCGAGCCATGATGTCCACCCGATGTGTCGCCTGCGCCCTCACGATCGCACTAGCGATCGGCGGTTCCGCGCCGGCTCAAAAGGACGGCGGGCAGGACAAGCACCCGCTTCGCCGGGGTGAGAACGTCCCCACCGGTTCCATCGCCATCATCGACGGGATGCCCGTCACGGAAGAGGACTTCTTCGAAGAGCTGGCGCAGCAGCAGACACGCCCCACTGGCGTCGGCTTGCCCGTCGTCCAGGCCCTCATCGACGAGTACCTCATCGTCCGCGCCATGACCAAGCACGGTATCTCGGTCAGCGACGAGGATGTCCAGGCGCAGATCGACGCCGTCAGCGCCGCCCTCAAGGCACGTGGCCAGAGCCTGGAGGAAGAACTCCGTAATAACGGGGTCCCCATGGACCTCTTCCAGAAGAAGCTCCGTCGCGTCGCCGCGCTGGACAAACTCGTCCGGACCAGCGGGCGCATCCCAGCGGACAAGCCGATCCCGAACCTGCACCGCACAGCCTGGCTACAAGACCAGCGAAAGAGCGCCAAGATCGTCGTCCCGCCGAACCGCCTGCCCAAGGGCGTCGTCGCGACGGTCGATGGGCACCGCATCACCTCGAAGGCCTTCGCTGACGACATCCTCGTCAAGCTCGAAGATCAGGAGATCGCAAAGACCATCGAAGACATCCTCCAGGAGAAACTGATCGTCCGGATCCTCGCGACGCGGCAATTGCAGATCACCGAAGCGGACCTGTTGCGGGAGTGGGCCTACCGCAAGCAGAAATTCAACGCCAATCCACGGTACAAGGGCATCCCGTACGAGGAGATCGTCAAGCAACAGACGGGTCTCGACCCGGTGACCCTGCGGTCCTCCCTCGGCTTCCGCGTCAACACCGCGCTCGGGATCATCGCGCGCTCGTGGTTCACGCCGACGCAGTTGAAAGAGGCCTATGCGAAGCACATTCGGCGCTTCGGCCCCCAACTTACCTGTGCCCACATCCTCATCGAAGCGAGCGACGTGGAGATCCGGCAGAAGACCGGGATTTCCTCCTTCGCGGTTGCTCGAACCCGAGCGGAGCACGTCCTGTCCGAGCTCGACAAGGGCGTGAAGTTCGACCAACTCGCTCGCGTCTGGAGCGGGGACAAGGCGACCAAGGGAAAGGGCGGACGACTCCCCACGTTCACGCCGGAACGGAGCATCTTCGAGGAAGCCATCGTCGCATGTGCCGAGAAGCTCGGGGTCGGCGAGGTTTCCAAACCCGTGCGCACCCGATCGGGTTGGCACCTGGTGAAGTTGATCCGGAAAGACCCGGCGCCACCGCTCGAGGACGAAGGGGTCCAAGCCGACCTTCGGCGCTTCCTCGCGAAGCGAGTCTTCAGCAAGGCTTACAGCGCCGCGAAGATCGGAATCGACTTCTCGCGCGAGTAGGCCCTGATCCGCAACGCCTGACACCGTCGCCGCGGCTACGCCCGATGCAAGCGTTGGCGCATGAACAACGCCTGGACCTGACCCCAACGCCGCCCGGCGACGCGTACGGCACGCAGCAGGGGCGACAGCGCGATCACCGCGTCGCGCATCAGCAACGCGAACGGGCTCAGCAGCAGCGCGAGGACGGGGGCCAGCAGGACGCGGAGCACGTCCAGGATCAGCTTCACGGTGCTGTGCGGCAAAGAGACACCGTGCTTCTTCGAGAGCAGCACGTCCGACTGTCCATACCGCCGATACTGCCGGTACAGATCCCCCAGCGTCTCACGGTGAGTGTGATGGACGACAGCGCCGCCCACGAGCCTCAGGGCACCATCCGGGCGGTGGTCGCGTAACCGCCAGCAGAAGTCCGCATCTCCCCCCGAGTAGAGCGAGTCGTCGAAACCCACGGCCCGCGCATCTTTGAGCCGGACCCCGAGGTTGGCTGTCTGGAGGAACGGGCCCCGCGGGTGACGGAGCGTGTGCGCCTGAGAGAGGACGTTCTGACGGGCTGAATAGCGCGCGACCACGGACGCCTGCCCCGATTCAGCCAAGACCTCGCCGCCGACCATGAGCACCGCCGCATCACGCAGCTCGTCAAGCATACGACTGACCCAGCCGGAAGACGGCCGACAGTCCGCGTCTGTGAACAGAACGTACGCGCCGCGGGCAGCCTCCAACCCGCGATTGCGCGCCGCGTACGCGCCGGGCCGCGCCTCCTGAATGACGCGAACGAGGCCGGGGTGCTCGTTCGCCGCCGCCTCCGCGATCGCGAGGCTCTGATCATCGGAGCCGTTCTCGACGACCACCACCTCGTACGCAAGATCTCCCTCCTGCGCGGCCAACGCGTCGAGACATGCAGGCAGCGTGGGTTCGGCCCGGTAGCAGGGCACGATTATGGTCGTTTCCACTTCCCTCCCGATCATCGACGTATCCGCGGGAAGAGCCTATCATCACGAACGGGGGACGTCGTCTTCCTATGCCTGACACCACGGAGGGAGAGTACCGTCAGCGGCAGATCCTCGCACTCGGGGGACGGCTGCCGGTCGCGATGGTCGCCGCGTGTCCTTTCCCCGCCAACCGGGGGACGCCGATCCGGGTTCAACAGATGGGCGAAGCGCTCGTCGAGTTGGGATACGACGTACACGTGGTCACCTACCACATCGGAACCGAGCATCCCCTGCCGGGCATGACGGTCCACCGGATTCGCCCCGTCCGGTTCTACCAGGACTTCAGCGCCGGCCCGAATTACGTCAAGCTCCTGCTGCTCGACCCGCTCTTGGTGGCACGCCTCCTGGAAGTGGTCCGCACTTTCGGAATCCGAGTCATCCACGCCCACCACTTCGAGGGGGCATTGTGCGCCCTCGCCGTGAAACGGCTGATCGGGGGCGTCCAGGTGATCTACGACGCGCACACGTCGCTCAAGGACGAACTTCTGGACTACAACTTCCGAGTGCCAAAGCTGGTGAAGAAGGTCGCGTGCGACATCCTGGACTCGGGCATTCCACGCTGGTGCGACCACGTCGTCACGGTGTCGGACCGGCTCGGTGGCTTCATCGCGCAGATGGGAGTCCCGCCCTCCAAGATCACGGTCATCCCCATGGGCGTGAACGCCGGGGAGTTTCCCACGATCCCGACCGATGAGGCCCGCGCGACGCTCGGGCTCTCCGACGCCCCCACCGTCCTGTACACCGGCAACCTCGCCCCGTTCCAGGGCGTCGATAACCTGCTGCGCGCCTTCACCACCGTGGCAAAGCAGAATCGGGAAAGCCGGCTGGTGATCGTCGGGCGCCCCACATCCGGGTACCAGCGCATGGTGGAAAGACTCGGCATCACCGATCGGGTGATGTTCGCCGGCGAACGCCCGTTCAACGAGGTACGGACCTTCCTCGCCGCCGCTGATGTCGTCGTTCTCCCGCGAGACAATTGCGTCGGCTTCCCGCTCAAGCTCCTGAACTACATGGCGGCAGGCAAGGCGATCGTCGCGTTCGAAGGTGGTAGCGGAGATGTCCTCAACCACCTTGAGAACGGCTACGTCGTACCCGACGGCGACGAGGCGGCGTTCGCACACGGCATCCTTCACTGCCTGCGCGACCGGGGACTCTCCGCGACGATCGCGAGTGGCGCGCACAGAACAGCCAACCGCTTCGACCTCGACGCCATGCTCGGCCGTGTCGGCCGACTCTACGACTCCTTGCAACTGAACGGCCAGTCGCACTACGCGGACGCAAGCGTGTGAGCATGGCTTCGCTCTCAGTGGTCGTCACCAACTTCGACGGCGAGCAGTACCTCCCGGGGATGATGAACGCGCTCCGGGCAACCGGCTACCCGTTTCACGAGATCATCGTGTCGGACGACGCGTCGCGTGACGGCAGCCGGCTCTTGATGCGCCACAACTACCCTGAGGTGAAGCTCGTCACCAGCGACGTGAACCGCGGCCCCTCCCCCACCCGGAACGCCGGTATCCGGACAGCGACCGGCGATCTCGTACTGCTGCTCGACAACGACGGTCAACCGTTCCCAGATGCCATCGAACCGATGGTAGAGATGCTCGAAGCTGACGCCGGCCTCGTAGGCGTCATGCCGCGCGTCATCCTTCGTGGCGAACCACCCCTGGTGCATTGCGACGGCGCCCGGACGCACTTTACGGGCCAGATGTGGCTGCTGAACGGCCATGTCCCCGTCGACACCGCCCCGCGCGACCCGGAGCCCGTCCAGAGCCTCATGGGTACGGCGATGATGTTCCGACGCGAGGTCGCGCTGTCCATCGCCGGATTCGAGGAGGACTACTTCTTCTACTACGAGGACCACGATTTCGGGACCCGCATGCGCATCCTTGGCGGGCCCCTCTCATCGGTCCCGGCCGCCCGTATCGACCATCTAGGCGGGACCGAGAACCTCAGCTTCCGCAGGGGCCACCGGTACCCGGAGCGCCGCGCCTACCTCACCTCCAAGAACCGCCACCTCTTCGGGTTACGGAACATCCAAGGACGCACCATGCTCGTCCTCGCTCCGATCTGGATCCTCCACGAGGTGGCGCAGCTCACGTTCGTCTTGGCCAAGGGCTGGGCCGAGCCGTACTTCCAGGGCCTCCGATGGAACCTCACCCATCTCGCGCGTACGCTGCGCAAACGTGAAGAGATCCAGTCACGACGAGTCGTGAATGACGCCGAGATCATGCAAGGTGGCGCGTTGCCGCTGCACCCGGGCGTCATGGCGGCAACGGGATCCGTCGCCGCCATGCGTCGGTTGCTCGAGCGTGTGCTGAACGGCCTGTACCGCGCCCTCCGCCCGCTGCTGAAGTGATCGGCGAAGCGCCGGTCTACCTCTTCGCGCGCACTCCGTTCACTAGCCCCATGGTGTAGTCGACAAGCGACCACAGGGTCACCGTCGCCACAGACCACAAAGCCAGGGTCTGGAACCAGGGGATCTCCACGCCCAGGGCCGAGAAGCCTACGAGCAAGACGGCGGCGCATCCTTGCACGATGGCCTTGAGCTTGCCACTGATGCGCGCCGAGCAATCGAGGCCAACTCGCTCCTGGCCGAGTCTTACATAGGCGATGGAGACGTCGCGCACGGCCATCAAGAGCACCAGCCACGCCGGCACGAATCCAGCCGCAGCCAGCCCGTAGTAGACGATCAACCTGCTGATGGAGTCACAGTACGGATCGAACACGGCGCCAAACGGGGACTGGACACCGAACCGCCGAGCCACTTGTCCGTCGGCAATGTCGGTGAACTCGGAGGCAAGCATCAAGGCGAGGGCCGCCCACCACCAGCCCTCCATGGTGCACCAGCAAGCACCCACGGACAGCGGTATGCGCAACGCGCTCAGACCCTGTGCGACGAGGAAGGGACGCGAGCTCATGCGGGCAGCTCCGTTCGGTAGAAGCGGAATGACACCTCGTCGGACGTGTACATGGCGTGGCCGTCCCACGCCAGGTCCTCGACGCCGCGATGCGGCGCCGCGTACTGCCGGCGCGTGGCCTTGCGAGAGTCGGCGGTCTCGAGCAACAGGCCGAGATCAAGTTCGTTCATGACATCAACGCCCAGCCGGTTTTCCGCCTCGTACAGATACCGACCGTCCCACTCCAGCCCCTGGGAGAATCCCCCGTTGCGGTAGCTCGCGACCACGTGGTCCGCCATCGAACCGGCCCCGGCAGCTGCCTCATGCCGCACGAAGAACGTACGACACGTGCGTCGAAAATCCGAGATCGCGAGGCCCGATTCATGACGAACAGCGACGAGGCACCACGCGCACCAACC
>JABSRK010000223.1 GCA_013213915.1 Planctomycetota bacterium | reverse complement strand
ATCGCCCGCTTGATCGCGAAGAGGGTCGCGAGGACCTCGCCGTCTTCGCGGATCGCGATGACGCGGCGGTCCCAGTACACCTGTTCAAGCGGATGGGGGACCTGCTGCTGCGCTTCGTACTCGAGGATCTTGTCCAGACTCTCGTCGTTGACGGGCGGCACGACCACGGTGCGGTTGAACGCCGTCTCCGCCCGCAGCGACACCCAGCAGCGGCTCCGCTTGAGCTTGTGCCTGGAGAGGAAGTGGAACAGCCCCCGCCCCATGACCGCGAAGCGCTGCAAGGAACCGATGTCCTCCACCTCGGGAGTGAAGTCCACCACGTCCCAGGCCGCGAGCCGAGGTTTACCGTCTGCATCGACGCTGATCTGGACGCCGCGTACGGCGACCGACGTGACGTCGACTCCCCATGCAGGATGCTGCTTCATACTCTCCTCGAAAACCCCCAGGCGCTCCGAGCCCCTCACAGAGGGCACGGGGTCCGATGATGTTAATGGGACGCTTCCATAAGGGTCAAGCAGGGACGGAGTTGCTGCTATTGCTGCACGCGGTTCAGCCGCGGTCGGGCGGGGCGAGGCCGAGGGTCCGAAGAACCAATTGGAGATCCTCCCACGCCGCGCGTTTCATGTCCGGGGAACGGAGCAGGAACGCGGGGTGATAAGTGACCACGAGCGGCGTGCCGTCGTAGTCGTGGACGCGTCCTCGCATGCGTCCGACAGAAGCCTCCGTTTGCAGGAGGTTCTTCATGGCGTGGCCACCGAGCGCAACCAGAATCTCGGGCCTGATCAGAGCGATCTGCCGTTTCAGGAACGGGAGGCAGCGATCCACCTCGTTCGGTGCGGGATCACGATTGCCCGGTGGGCGACACTTCAGGACATTGGCGATGAAGACCTTGTCACGATCCAAGCCCATGGCCACGATCATCTTCGTGAGGAGCTGGCCCGCGCGTCCGACGAAAGCGAGCCCTTGCCTGTCCTCGTCGGCCCCAGGCGCCTCGCCCACGAACATGATCCGCGCCGCGGCGCTTCCCTGGCCCGGCACGGTCCGTGTCCGGGTCTCGGAGAGCGCACAGCGAGTGCAGACCGCAATCTCTTCGGCCATGGCCTCGAGTGACGGGACGCCCGCCCCTGACTGCGCTTCGGTGGCGGGTTGGACCAACGGCGGGGCGACCACTTCCTCGATCCCAAACGCCTCCGCGTCCTCGACCCATGCACGCAATGCTCGCTGAACGTCGCTCACGTCACCTCCATGGGCTCACGTCGCACCCCGCAGACAACCGGTCCGTCTACCCCCTCGACTCGGACCGGAACGATCTCCCCACGCAAACGCGCCGGCCCGTCGAACAAGACACGCAGATAGCGTTCGGTCAGGCCGGTCAGCTTACCGCTGCCACGATCTTGTCGCCCTTCGACGAGGACGCCGACCGTCTCCCCGACGAAGCTCTCGCGCCAACGACCGCCCAACTCCTCCTCTAACGCGAGTAGAGCCTGCCGGCGCTCGTCGATGACGCGGCTCGGGAGATGGTCGTCCATCTCCGCCGCAGGCGTCCCCTCGCGGACGCTGTACGGAAACACGTGGATCTTCATGAACCCCAGTTCGCGGCAGAACGCCAGCGTCTCGGCGAAGTCATCAGCCGTTTCCCCCGGAAATCCCACGATGACATCGGTGGATATGGAAGGGGCGTGGATGGCGGACTTGAGCGCGCGTACGCGGCGCCGGAAGGTCGCCACGTCGTACTTGCGACGCATGCGGCGCAGCGTCCGGTCGCAACCAGCCTGCAACGGCAGGTGGAAGTGCGGCGCAAACCGGACGTCCGACGCCAGCAGCGCGATCAGTTCATCGGTAATCTCGTGAACCTCGATGCTCGAGAGCTTGAGCCTGTCGAGACCGGGAATGCGAACGAGACGCCTGAGCAACGCAACGAGGTGCGCGCCGCGCCGGCGCGGGCCGCTGCCCGACGCGCGGTCGTCCGGCAAGCCCTTGCCGAAATAACCGATATGGACGCCTGTCAGGACTACCTCCCGATGACCGGAACGAACCAGCGCCGCGACCTCCTCGACAATGTCGGCAGGATCGCGACTGCGCGCCGCGCCGCGAAGGGTGGGGATGATGCAAAACGTACAGCTGTCATCGCAGCCGTCCTCGATCTTCACGAACGCTCGCGTCTGCGCCCCCATGCGCGTGATGCGGAACGGCGGGATCTCCGCATCAGGCGTGCGCAAAAGTTCGGACGCGACGAAGGGCAGAATCGCCTCCTTCTCGTCGTTGCCGAAGATCCTTCGGACACCCTTGATCCCCTCGAGACGCTCACGATCCGACTCGGCGTAGCACCCGGTGACGAGCACGTCCGCACCCGGATTCTCACGGAGGGCGCGTCGGACGCGCTTGCGCGAGGTCCCGCCCGCGTTCGCGGTCACCGAGCACGTGTTCAGCACGTAGACGTCGGCGCCATGACCGTGGCGGGCCTCAGACAGCCCGAGGTGGCGAAACCCCTCCCGCAACGCCTCCATCTCGTAGGCGTTGACCTTGCAGCCAAGGAAATCTACCTGGAAGGTCTTCATGGTTGGCGGGCCCGATGGTATCGACGGGGCGACTCGAGGAGTAGATGCACGTCACGATCCTGATCCCCTGCAAGGACGAGAGCCCCGCCATCGGTCACCTGGGTGACGCCTTGGCCCGCCTGCCAGAGATCCTGGGCGCGGGGTACGGCGTGGCGATCGTCGCCGTCGATGACGGATCGACGGACGCGACTTCCGAGGCCTTGGCGGCCATGAGTGAGGCCCTCCCCTTCTCCGTCGAGATACGGGGACACGACGTGAACAAGGGTATCGGGGCCGCCTTGCGTACGGCGGCGGAGGGCCTCGCCGGCGATGTGGTCGTGACGTACGACGCGGATCGCCCCTACCCGCTCGAGGACCTGCCGCGACTGCTGCAACCGATCGTGGATGATCAGGCCGACGTCGTCAGCGCATCACCCTGGCACCCGGACGGCGCCGCGGATGGCGTCCCGGGCTCCCGTGCCCTCGTCTCGCGGCTCGCGTCGTCCCTGTACCGCCTACGCCTCGGACGCCGCGCCCGGGGACTCTTCACGATCACGAGTGGCTACCGCGCCTGGCGCCGCCATACGTTCGTCTCCGCCCTCCCCCGCCACGACGGCTTCACCGCGACCGCCGAGATGCTCCTCAACGCTTTGCGCCACGGCGCCCGCGCCACCGAGATCCCGTCCACCCTGCGCGCCCGCACCGAAGGACACAGCAAGATGCGCATCCTGCGCACGGCGTGGTCACACCTGGGACTGCTGTTGCGCGGGTGAAGGCCCAGGCGGGTCCGATCGCCCCGCTACTTGTCGAACATCATCATGCCGGCCGGGAACGTCGCGCCGACACGGTTGACCAGGGGCGTGCTCGGGGTGGCCGACACGGCAGGCAGCGGACCATCCAGGATGGTGAAGGGCGACGGGCCGGAGTCGTTGTCCGGGTAAGGCTCTAGCGTGATCGCCGTGTCGAAGCCGCTGGTGAGATCGAGTGGACCGGGGATCGCGGTGCCCGGGTCGGACACCAGGAAGTCCTGCCCCGGCACGTTGAAGCCGGTGTTCTCCGATCCGCGGCCGCTCCAGGTCATGGCATCCTCATCAGCCGCGTCCGGATACGAGAAACGCCCCAGGGAGAACGGGCCCATCGCGCCCGCCGGGTTCTCGACCCACGCCTCGTACCGCCACTGAGGCGGGAGAACGGGCAACGCCAGGGACGGCGCACCACCCACGAGCGTACGGAACCACAGGCCCATGCCGTCATTGGCGGCGACGCCCGATGCGTTGTCCGTCGGGGTCATGGTGACGAACGAACCCGTGATGCCGAGGGTGAAGTCAGCGATCCCCAATCCGGCGCCCGCGACCGTGAGCAAGGCGCTTCCCGCCAGCACCGTCGGGATCGACTGCACGACACCGTCCAGGACGACATGCTCGGAAGGCCCCGGTTCCGGGTCGTCCTGGGGCTCCAGGGTGATGAAGAACGCGGTCGCGTTCTCCACCGCGGGAAACGACAACCCCGTGTTCATGGAGTCGAACGAGAAGGCGGTGGTCGTACCGAACACGGTCATCCCGTCTACCGACGTCACCTGCGCCGCCGTGTCGTCGACCACGAACCGAGCGACCAGCTCGATCGCGCCCCCCACATCCGCCCACAACGCGTAGAGACCAGCCGTCGCGGGCCCCAGCTCGCCGGGGGCATGCCCCGTGAGGGAAAGGGAGCCTGGGGACGCCATGACGTCCAGCTGCGGGAGGCTCATGGACAGGTCGTTGAGGACGACGTCCATGGCGACGAGACCGGTCATCGGGTCGATGGCAGCTGTCGGGATATCTGCATCGAGCACCCGGAGCCCGAACGGCCCCGCCGCGTTGTCGGCGGACGGCTCCACCGTTATGAACACGCGCCAGGACCCATCCGCCAGATCCGTCGCCTGCGTAGCGGCGATGGTCGCTGCATTGACGAAGTCCTGCCCGGGGTCGAGCAGACCGATGGAAGCCGTGCCGCGGGTCGGGGCCGTCTGTGCATCGATGTCGAAGCGACCGGTCGCGCGGAACTTGCCGGTGGAATAACGATCCCCGGTTCCCGCATCGATCACCCAACCCTCGTACTCCCACGACCCCGCGGCCGGAGGCAGGGAGATCCCGGTCGATCCCGCGGGTTGCGCCGAGAACCAGACCCCGTTGGCGTCGACCCCGTCGCCGGTGGGATTGATGAGAAGACAGTCACCCGACACCATCGAGAGGTCGGAGTTGGCGGGCGTGCCGACGGCGAGGTCTCCGGTGAACGACAGGACCGCCGACTCCCCGATGATCTCCCCCGCGATGATCACGTTCCCGGAAGGCGCCCCGTCACTGTCTCCCTCAGGTTCGATGGTGACGAAGAAGTGGGTCGCCGACGTGATGAACGGGAAGGACGACCCGAGGGCGGTCACAGCCGGACCGAAGGTGGCGCCGGCGAGGGTCCCGTAAACGCGATGCCCGGTGATGCTCGTGACCCGCGCCGGCACGAACGCCTCGTTGACGATGAACTTGCCCGTGCTTATCGGGAATCCGTTCACCACGGCCCAGCCTTCGTAGTGACCGCGCTGGTCGCCCAGGTCGGTGAGGCCCGACAACACGAGTTCGAACACGATGCGGCCCGTGCTACCACCACCTCCGCATGACCCCAGAACGAACAGCAGACCCGTAGCGACCAGGATGCGTCTCATGCGCGGGATGGTAACCGCCTCAGGTCAGCGGCGCGACGTGGCACGCGACGCGGTGCCCGGGACGCACTTCGCGAAGCTCTGGCCGCTCGGCTCGGCAACGATCCTCGGCGAGCGGACAGCGACCCCGGAACGCGCATCCCGTGGTTGCCGGCAGGCTCGCAGTCGGCGCGGCGGGCAGGTCTTCCGCCGTGAGCACCGAAGACGCCGCGAGTTCCCGGGTGTACGGGTGGTCGCCCTCGCCGAGCAGCCCCGACGGGGCGGATTCCACGATCCGACCGGCGTACATGACCTGCACGCGATGGCTCATGCCGAGGACCATGGGAAGGTCGTGCGAAACCAGCAGCACCCCGAGCCCGGCGTCCGCCTGTATCTCCAACAGCAGGTTCAGCACCTGCGCCCGGACCGAAACATCGAGGGCACTCGTCGGTTCGTCGCACGCGATCAACGCGGGCTCGACGGCAAGTGCGCGCGCGATGGCCAGCCGCTGACGCTCTCCGCCGCTGAAGGCGTGCGGACGTCGGGTCATGACATCGGGGTCGAGCCCCACGCGACCCAGGGCCGACGCGACACGGTCTTCAACCTCGCCAGCGGCAGCGAGTCCGTGCACAGACACACCTTCTCCGACCAGTTCACGCACGGTGAGCCGCGGATTCAGCGACGCCCACGGATCCTGAAACACGATCTGCATCCGTCGCCGTACCTGGCGTAGCGCGTGCGCGTTCAGCGCCAGCAGGTCCTGGCCGTCCAGCAACACGGACCCCTCGTCCGGCTCGACGAGTCGCAGGCATGTCCTCAGCAGGGTCGTCTTGCCCGACCCCGATTCACCGACGATCCCAAGCGTGCGCCCGGCGTCGATGACAAGATCCGCACCGGCCACAGCGACGACAGGGGGGGGACGTCTCGCGAACCAGCGGCCACGCGGCTGGAAGCGCTTCACGATGCCACGCGCCTCGAGCAACGGCGCGTCACCCTGTAGTGCACGCCCCCGACTCACGACGGTGTCTCCTGTGGCCAGCTCGTCGCAGAGACCTGCCCTTCGCTGACCGGCGGGCACGCGATATGCCAGGCT
>JABSRK010000222.1:2936-6358 GCA_013213915.1 Planctomycetota bacterium | reverse complement strand
TCCAGACCCCGGCCGCAGGAACCCGCTTCGGATCGGGCCAGACCATCGAGCCCCGCCTCCCCCGCGACGATCAGCCGTGCGCCCAACGTCGCTCCGGCCCCTGGGGTCTCCGCATCGATGGCCACCGCGCGGCGCAGGAACCGGTGGGCCTCGTCGTGCTTGCTTCCCACAAGCGCCAATTCCATCGCGCGGTAGCGCAGGGCCTCGGACAGGAGGCGCCGCACGACACGGGCGTTCGGCGCGATGACCGCGGCATCCTCCATGGCGTCGAGTGCCTCAGCGTACGGGGTTCGGCCGCGGCGCTTCGTCCAGTTCTCGTAAAGGCGCCTGTACCGAAGATCATCTTGCTCACCGGAGTCATCGGATGTGTCCCACCGGGCCGTGAGGATCATCGCTCGCAGCAGCGGCAACGTCACCTCGTCCTTCAGCCGGACCTGGGCGTCTTCCAGCAGACGCACCGCCGTCTGGATTTGTCCGAGCTTCCGCGATGGCATCGACTCGGCTTGGGCCAGGGTGTAGGCGCGGAATCGCGCCATGTAGAGGATCGCCTTTGCGTTCGTCGCGTCGATCCGCTCCAGCAGCGCCAGGTTTTCGAGGACGTCATGATGTCGGCCCTCGTCCCACGCGGCCTCCACGTCCCACCAGAGGTACTGCACGAGAATGGGCCGGAATCCCCCCAGGAAGGCGCTGTGCACGGCGCCCGAGAAACGCTCGGCGACGGGACGCGCGGACGTCGCCGGTGCGGACGGACGAAGCCCCCATTGCGCAACGCCGAGAAGAACCGCGAGCACGAGCGCCCTCACGACGCGGTTCCCCCGACCCGGTGGTCGGTAAACGGGAGCACGGCGATCACCGCGCACATGGACGCGACCTTCAGCAGCGCCGGGAGCACGTCGCTCCACCCCACGGCTCCGCCGAACCCGATCTGCGCCGCGGGGTCCGGCATGGGCGCGCCGGGCAGCCATGGGACCATCGTGATCGAGACCATCACGATGGTCAGGGTCGCGGCGACCGCCAGCGGATAGGAGACAAACCCGGAGAACCACTGGCACGTCGCCAGGACGGCCAGGGCGCTCATGGCGAGCAGGAGATAGGAACGCAGCACGGTCGCCAAAGCGCTCCCCCGGGTGCCCATCAAGAGGATCGACCCTGCATCGAAGACAGGCACCTGGCCCCCTCCTCGGCGCCGGAGCCGCATCTCCAGTGTCCCCTGGAGCCAGTCGCCTCCTTGCGCGCGTGACACGTCGCGGGCGTCGGTGAGGCGGAGGTCGAGGACCTCAGGTCGACCCCGTGAAAACCGAAGGACATGGTGGTGGCGGTAATCCTGGTCCGTCGCTGGCGCGGCCCCACCGCCTTCACCTTTGACACGCCACAGCAAGTCGACGCCGGCGTCGAGCGCGCCGAGTCCTCGATTCGCCGCACCTGACGCATCGGACGACCGGCGCGGCGCCAGACGGAGACGCGGCGCCAGACGGAGGCGAACGACCGGCTGCTCCCGGGGCAGGCCCGAGAACGGCAACTCCAGATCCAGCGCGTCGCCCACAGCACGGAGGCTCGCCTGCTGCTCGGGTGCACGCGCCCACACCTGCCGAACCAGCGGAGGACGTCCCCGTTCGTCCGGATCGCCGATGCGCATCAACACGAAGGCGTGAGTCACAACGGCCAGCACGCATGCCGTCGCGACGAGAGCGATAGCGTGCCCGCAGAACACCCCCAGCTGGCGGACGCTGGCGGTCGGCCCTCCACCGGGGACCGGCACCCGTCGCAACCGTAGCGACGCATAAGGGAGAACGAGCGCAAGCAGCGTCAGGATCAACCCGCCCGCTCCCAGGTCGAGCGCCACCAACCCGCGGTGACGGAGCGCCGATCCGGGTTCGCCAAGTGTCGGCTGCGCAAGCGCGAGGGCCGCGAAGAACAACACCGTGACCGGGACAAGGGGCCCTCGGAAATGGCGACGCACGAGCCAGGTGGAAAGCGCGCCGAACGGCCTCACGATGAGCGGTCCTCCTCGCGGAAGAGCAACTCCTCCAGCGGCCCGGCCGGGACCTCGGGCCCGTCGACGGTGACGCCGTGGGCTTTCGCCAGCTCGCGCAGAGCCTCGTCGAACGCGGTGGTGTCGCCCGACACGACGAATCCGCGGGCCCCCACCTCAGACAGCAACGTTTCACGGGTCCCGCTGAAGGCGGTCGTTCCCCGGCGGAGGATATGAACGTCGTCAGCGAGAGCCGGCACGTCCGCCAACGCATGCGAAGCGATCACCAGCGAACGACCGCGACCGCGCGCCTCGAGGCAGAGGTCTTTCAGCAATCGCAAGCCGCGGGGATCAAGCCCTGTCTGTGGTTCGTCCAGCAGCCACACCTCAGGGTCGACGGCCAGCAGGCAAGCGAGCTCGAGCCGACGACGCATGCCCTTGCTGAACGTCCCCGCGCGCTTCTTGGAGACGTCGGACAAGCTGACGCGGTCGAGGACCCTGGCGATCGTCTCCTTGCGCGACCCCGCGCGCCCGTACAGGTCGAGGTGGAAGCCCACGGCCTCACTGGCCGTGAGGTGCGAAGGTGGAGAGGCGACCTCCTCGAGCAACCACAGACAACGACGGGCGGAGGCGCGGCGCGGATCGCGGCCCAAGACGCGAACCCGGCCCTCGCCCGGCTTTAGCTTTCCGGCCAGTAGCCCGAGCGCTGTGCTCTTGCCCGCGCCATTCAGCCCGAGCAGCAACGTGATGCGTTCGGGCGGCAACTCGAGATCAAATTCTTTCAGGGCCGGCGTTCGCCCGTACGAGAAACCGACGCCCGTCGCTGAGACCACGGAGCCTTCCATCGGTCACAGGGTAACGAGGACCGGCGTTCCTTGCTGGCAGGGGGCCGCGTTCCTACGATGTGCCCGGCTTCTGCCGAAGGCACGACCTTGGGAAAGATCACCATCACGTCCGGACCCGACGCGGGCAAGGAATACCCCCTTGCCGATAGCCAGGTGCTCGGCCGCATCGGCCGCTGCACGATCACCCTTAAGGACACGCGCGCGTCGCGCGAGCACGCGCGGATCTACAAGAGCCGCGGCACCTATTTCGTGACCGATCTGAACTCCAAGAACGGGATCCAGATCAACGACCAGAAGGTCAAGAAAGCGCAGCTCAGCCCTGGCGACCGCGTCCTCGTTGGCGAGACGTGGGTGCGGGTGGATTTCGAGCCGGAGATCTTCGACCCTCCGGTCACCGAAGCGCCGACCTCCCACGGGCCGCGCGCTCGGGGGACACGGGATATCAAGGTGCGCGGAGGCACCGGGATTAGCGCCGATCCCATCCGAACCGGAGCCCATGACTTGCCAAAGGGCGGCCGCTCCCGACACAACATCACGCGAACGAGTCTCGCATGGCTGCGCACTGACCTCGCCCAGGTGTCGGGCCTGTACCGGGTGATGCTGTT
>JABSRK010000222.1:0-2926 GCA_013213915.1 Planctomycetota bacterium | reverse complement strand
GGCTGAGATGCGCTAAGAGGCGATCGCCGCCATGAATGCGTCCGCCGCGTTGCTCCACGGCCACGCCGCGGCGCGCGACGGCCCAGCGGCGCGGAGCCTCTCTTCGTCGCGACCCTCGATGACATCCAGGACCGCACTCACGAAGGCTGGCACGTCGTCAACCCTGCACAGCCGAGCCGCCTCGCCGAGCACCTCACGGTGGGCAGGGATATCTGACGCAACCACCGGCGCCGCGCACGACAGGGCCTCGAGTGGGGCCATGCCGAATCCCTCCTCCCGGGCCGGCGCCACGACACAGGCCGCGTTGCGATAGAGCGCAGGAAGTTCATGGCGGGCTACGTCGCGCAAGACGTGGCCGGTCCGTTGCCCCGGATACTCGCCGCGTAGGCAGCAGAGCGTCTCCTCCGGAAGGAACGCGCCCTGCCCCACAAACACCATGGGCACGTCGATGGCGCGCTGGGCGAGGGCGATGCGGACCGCCAACGCAACGTCAGGGGCCTTGCGACGTTCGAAGTGCCCGACGCACAGGATGTAACCCCGCGGGTCGAGACGGCGGCCCGCCAGAAGAGCCGGGTCCCGGCCGTCCGGATCTTCCGGAGCGAAGGCAGTGAGATCGACACCGTTGGGGATCACGTGGACCGGTGTCTCGATGTCCGGATACTCCCGGGTGAGACGCTCTCGAGTCGATTCGCTGACGACATGGACCTGTCCGACCCGCGCCACGCCGCGGCCAATCACGCGACGGGCCAATTTGCCCCGCCAGCCAGGATGGTCGAGGTGCCGCAGGTCGTGGATGACGCCCACGATGGCGTCTCCGCCGGGCCACGGGAAACACTCGCTGACCAGCCGATCTGCCCCTGACCTGCAGACTCGGGATTGGCCTCGCAACCACCGCCCGACGTACCCCGATCGACGGAGATAAGCGCGCGGCGTGACGAGTTCGGCCGTCCCCACCTCGGGACAGCCGTCGAAAACCCCCTCTTCGCAGAGGATCCTCATATCCACGCCGCGATCAGCGAGACGTGGCGCCAGTCCGAGAAGGCGCGTCCGGGTACCAGAAGGCCGAACTCCAATGGCGAGGGCGTCGAACGTGATGCGCACGTCAAGCACCCTCAACGACGGCGCGGTACGCAGCCACCGTCGCCTCGCCGCATGCCTTCCACGTGAATTTCGCGGCGCGACGCCGCCCACGGTCAGCTATCTCGTGGGCCTCCCCCCGATCGAGGGCGAGCATGCGTAGCCCTTCGTAGATCGCATCCTCGTCGTACGGATCGACGAGCAGGGCCCCGTCCCCACAGACCTCGCGAAGCGCGTGGCTGTCGGACGCGAGGACGGGAACGCCCGCCGCCATTCCCTCGAGCGCGGGAAGACCAAAGCCTTCGTACAGCGATGGGTAGGCCATCACCGCCGCCCCCTTCAACAGCAAGGCGGCCTCACTATCGGGAACCTGCCCCAGCCACCGAACGTGGTCACCGATGCCGAGCTCCTGGACGACCCCGAAGACCCGTTCGTGAGCCCACCCCTTCCGCCCCACCAAGACCAGGTGATGCTCAGGGGCCACCTCGAGGACGCGCGCGAACGCGCGGACCAGGCGTACGAGGTTTTTTCGCGGCTCGAGCGTCCCGAGGTACATGCAGTACGGTGGCGTGATGCCGTAGGTCTCAAGTGCCGACTCGATTTCGTCCTGGCTGCGTGCCTGGTGGAACACGGGGTCGACGCCGAGATAGGTCACGGACACCTGCGCCGGGTCCAGATCAAACGCCTCCACCAGATCCTGCTTTGCAAACTCCGAGATGGTGATGACCCGGGTCACCCCCTTCAGCAGCCTCTTCACGATCTCGTGCATGTGGCGTGATTGCATCTCGCTGACAAAACCGCGATCGTGCAAGTACGCCGTGTCGTAGAGGGTCGCGATGCGTGGTGCTCCACGTACAGGCGTCACGGCGTAGTCCGTATCGTGCAACACGTCGACCGGGCCGGTGACCGTCTTCGCGCTGCTCGGGCGCAGGCGTCCAATTAACGGAACAAGGCGTGCTGGGATGGGGGCACCGCAGAAACGAGCGCGAGACGGGTCGGGCCAATCGTGCCCGGCCAGGACCTTCTTGCGATTGCGCCAGAAGACGCCGTAGAGCCGCAACGCCAACTCGGGATCCGCGTCGAGAAGCGCAGGCACGAGATTCCTCACGTACCTGCCGATTCCGAAGCCCTGGAAGAGGGCCGGGCGGTAATCGAGCGCGACGGTCAGCAAGGCGCGGAGGATATCAGACGCCATCCACGGCGCGCCGGAACGCGCGCCCCGTAGGTCCGAGGAATATGATCGCGGCGCCGATGCAGCCACCGACGGCAGCTAGGATCATCCGGAGGTCGCCGCCCGCCGGGAGGAGCCCGAGCACGATGGCGAGAACGCCGGCGGGCAGGAGGGCCCGAGACAAGGCCCATACCCAGAGCCGATGGCCCACAAGCTGCAGGACCGTGACGAACATGCAGAGAAGCACCAGTCCCTCCGTCGCAGCCGTGGTCAACGCGGCCGCCTCGAATCCCATGCTGGGGAGAAGGGCCAGATTGCCGACGACGTTCAACACCAACCCCGCCAGGGCGATCTTGAGCAGGGTCCGCTCACGGCCGGCAGCGAGCATGGCCGTACCCAGCGGAGCAGCCGCGAACACGCAGAAAAACGCGCCACAGAGCCACCCGAAGGCCGGCATCGCGCTCAGAGCACCGTCGACGTAACGCCCGTCGTAGAGCAGGGCCAGGAGTTCGGATGACGTGAGGTAGCCCGCAACGGCCCCCAGTCCGCCGAGGCCAAGCAGCAGCGCCGCGGAGCAGACCACCTGGGTTCGGAACCTCTTCCTGTCGTTCACGAACATGGCGGCGATGACCGGGAGGACGGGCACCATGAGGGCCCCCGGCAGCAACAACAGCGGGT